>CAYUDR010000006.1:0-23107 GCA_964443705.1 uncultured Planctomycetia bacterium
AGGAAAAACTTTAGTGAGGTGATAGAAAAAGGCCGTCAGGTTTTAGTTTATGCCAAGGATGAAAGACAGGTGGAATTTGCTTTATCTTTAGTCAGCCGGAAAAAGGCAAAAATTTTTGCTTTAAATCCTCAAAGAAAGACCCTTGAAGATATATTTATAAAAGAAATAGAAAAAGGGCGTTGACCCCTTTAAGGAAGAAATGAAAGACCTTTTTAATTCAATTAAGGCTATTGCTTTAAATACTTTTAGAGAAGCTATTAGAGACCGCATACTTTATACCCTGCTTCTTTTTGCCCTGCTTATGATTATGGGCTCTGTTCTTCTTGGAAATCTTAGTATCGGCGGAGAGTTAAAAATTGTTGAGGATATGGGCCTGGCGAGCATATCTATTTTTGGAATGTTAATTGCCATATTTATCGGAGTAGGATTAATCAGTAAAGAGATAGAAAGAAAGACAATTTATACTATCCTGACAAAGCCTGTTAGCCGGCATTTATTTATATTGGCTAAATTTCTTGGCCTGGCACTCGTGCTTTTATTTGAGGTTTTGGTAATGGCTCTGGGACTGCTGGCCCTGATTTTTATACTGACGCATTTAGTAGAGTTAATTTTATTAAAGGCCATTTTTTTAATATATCTTGAATTATTGCTTGTTACGGCTATAGCTATATTGTTTTCCTGCTTTTCGACAAGTGCGGCTCTAAGCGGCCTTTTTTGTTTAGGCTTTTATGTCCTCGGCCATCTTTCAACTGATATCAAAGCCCTGGGCGCAAAATCCGCCAATTCGCCGGTAAGAATTATATGCGAGGGAATTTATTATCTCCTGCCAAATTTAGAAAATTTTAACATAAAAAGCCAGGTAGTATTTAATCTCCCCGTTCCTAATGTTTACCTTGTTTATTCTGCCAGTTATGCCATGCTTTATATAATTATAATTTTATTTATCAGCATGGCTATTTTTTCCGCGAAAGATTTTACTTAAATTTTCCTAACAGTTTGACAAACAAGCAATTATGTGATATTATTTTACAAAAGGTATCACTTTAAACATTTTAAATGTTTATAATAATAATAATTGATAATTTTAAATTGAAAAAAGCAGGCTTTATGCTTATGGAATTGATGCTGATAGTGATTTTGCTTGGAATTCTGCTTACAGTAGCTATAGGTAGTTATATAAATTTTCAAAAAAGAGCAAAGACTTCAGAAGCCAAAACTAACTTAGGAAGCATAAGAATTTGTCAGGAAGCTTATCATGTTGGCAGCGAAAATTATCTTTCCTGTCCTCTGCATCCTTCTTCTGTTCCTCCGGGAACCGCTGTATTATGGAAAAATACCCAATTGCCAAATGAGTGGAAAAAGCTGGGTTTTGAGCCGCGCGGAAAAGTTCGCTATTCATATAAGGTAGAGACTTCTGATGAAGGCCAATCTTTTATTGCCAGCGCCTACGGTGACCTTAATGGTGATTCAGTATTTTCTACATTTTCTATTAATGAAGAGGGTGGCGAGATTCAGGAAAATTCACCATTAGAATGAAGAGTTATATTCTGTTAGATAGAGCAACATATCCATTTAAAGAAGATTCATTTATATAAAGATATGGATTTATTACTGAGTAAAAAACATAAAGCAGAATATTGTCTAATGGGATATACCCTTATCGAGTCATTGGTAGTAATTAGCATTATAATTATAGTTGCAATAATGGCTTTTCCGTATTTAGGTGGGTGGGGTTCTCGCCTGAAATTGTCAAATGCCGCCAGAGATATAGTTTCAGACTTAAGACTTGCCAGACAATATGCTGTTTCTCAGAATAAGCAGTTTAAAGTTATCTTTGATGTGGATAATGAGCAGTACGAACTTAAGCGAGGCAATAAGTCCTTTGGTTCCGACGCCTGGACCAAAGTTGAATATACAAGAGATTACACTGAGGCAAATAGCCCCTATCATTCAATAGATATATATTCAGTGACGAATGATGTTGTTTTTAATCCAGATGGTAGTGTTTCAAGCACCTTGGTTCTAGAATTACGGAACACAAAAGGCGAACGGTGCCAGGTTAGTATTGAAAACCTGGCCACTGGTTTTGTTAAATCCTATAGCTGGAATGGGTCAAGCTGGGAGTAGGTGTTATTTTATGAAAAGAAATAAAGGGTTTACGCTACTTGAAATTATGATTGCTTTGATTATTCTAACCATAGGTTTAATAGCTATCGCCTATATGGCCAATTCAGCTATTTCTGGCAATAGAAAAGCTAAGTTATTGACTCAAGGGGTTACCTTAGCTCAGGACAAGTTAGAAGAACTTAAAGGGATTGATTATGATGCTCTAACATCCGATAATGATACACTTAATATTGGTAATATTGCTTATGCAAGGAATTGGACAGTCCAGGCAGATGTATCCAAAGAGATGAAGACGGCTACCGTAATCGTTAACTGGAATTCAGGCACAAAGAATGTAACTTTTGTAACTAAGGTTGCAAAATGAAAAAGAAATTCTTAGGTATAACTTTAATTGAATTATTGGTTGCCGTTAGTATTCTTACACTTGTTATCTTTGGTGCCTATAATTTATTTATCAGTCAACACAAGGCACGCATCATTCACCAACAGGTAGTTGATATGCAGCAGAATGCGCGCATAGCATTGGAGATGTTAGTTGGAGATTTAAGATTGGCGGGTATAGGATGTGAGCCTTCGCAAGCCATAGCGGCTTCTAATGGCGGTGGTACAAATCCTGACGCTATCACTATAAGAGGTGGAGATAGCTTTATTATAACTACTCTTCCTGGACCCTGCAATCAATCTTCAAGTACTTTTGATGTAAATTCTGTAGCGGGTTTTAATGATGGAGACGTCTGCGTTATTTATGGAGGTGGTGAATGGACAACATTTACTGTTACCCATGTATTGGAATCCTCTGTAAAACTTCAGCATAATCCTTCTGCTGATTATAATAGCCCGGGCGGCTTTGGTTTTAGCTATCCAACCGGCAGCGTAATCAGGAAATACCAGGAAGTTACATATCAAATAGATACTACAGATTCTGACCACCCAGAACTTACCAGAACAGATCAGTTATTGGGCGGTGCTCAGATAGTAGCTGCCAATATTGAAGATTTACAATTTGTTTATACTTTAGCAGACGGTTCTACAAGTTCCTCGCCAGCCAGCCCGGAAAATATAAGATTAGTTAAAATCACTTTAAGAGCCCGTACAGACAGAAAAGATGCAAAGTGGACCGATGCGACGTATGGCGACGGCTATCGCCGTCGGACACTTTCTTCTTATGTCAAAATAAGAAACTTAACGGATTAATTATGAAAGAGAAAAAATCAGGCAGACAAAAAGGCTTGGCATTGATTATAACGCTTTTAATTTTAGTAATTCTTACTTTAATAGGACAGTTTATGCTTTCAATCTCTACTACAGAGCTAAAAATAGCCGGCAATGAATACAGAACCAAGCAGGCCTTCTGGATGGCAGAGGCAGCTGTAAATGATGGGTTGGCAGAGCTGCGAAAGAGAATTGATGTGGATTTAAACAGTCGCATTCAAACCTGCACTCCTCAGGCAGTTATAAATAATATGGATGGTTATACTTCTAGCGGCGATTCCATTTTATTCTTGGTCCAATACGCTTATGCCGAAGGAGGAGTTCAATTTACTCAGAATGGCGATACAGCTTCAACAAGTATTAGCAATACCCCGGTTAATTTAGGTAACTATACGGGTTCTTATTCTGGAACTATTTTTGTTTATAAAAGAGGTGAACCCTCACAACCATCTGAGGATGTATATGAGCTTCCTTTTAGTTATCGAATTGATGGCCAGGGAGTAGTTAATCCTCATGGAGAGACGGTCTCTCCGCATTTGATAAATGTTGAGCTTTTGGGAGAATTTACCGTAACCGTTCAAAAGGATAATTTTGCCAAATATGCTCTTTTTACGGGGCAACAGACAACGCCTGACGGTACAACTGTTTGGTTTGTGCGCCTGAGAGACGGAGACGGCGGTGTTATTTTAGAAACAAAATTTACTGGACCCATTCACACTGATGGTCGTTTTAATATCTGGAATGATCCTCTTGTGACCGGCCCCGCTACCCAGCATGAACTTGAACCTCTCTTTGGAAATTATGGCACAAAAGATGCAGATTATTATGAAAGCTCCGGGACCTTATACGATTACTTAAGTGATGAAAGTGGCAATCCATTAGGAGAAAGTGATCCAGGGGAAGGTGTAATAGGGGATGAATTCGCAAGAGGCGTTGACAGCATTAATTTGCCAACTGCAACTGACGCAGATGACCAAAGACGGGCAGCCTTAGGTTTGAGCGAAGGGGCTTCTATTCCAAGTTATTCAAATGGTATCTATGTTGAAAGACAGGGAAATGAAGTTAAAGGCGGCATTTATATAGTGGGTGATTCAACTATTTCTATGAGCGCAGATGCCAATGATAATGCTGTCTACTCAATCGTTCGTGGCGCAACTACAAAGAATATCACTGTGGATTTTACTAACGAACAGACTACTGTTCAAACTGTAGGGGGTTCAACAGATACATATAATGGCACTTTAAATGGTGTTATCTTTGATTACAATGGTTCTGTGACCAGTTTAGGAGGGACGCTCCAGAGAGATTCACAGGTTACTATAGCTGCTTCAAGTGATGTTGTTATCCAGGACCACCTTCGCTATGAGGATTATGCGATAGTTGATAGTCTTCCTACAGCCGAAGGTACCACAAATGTGCTGGGTATTGTATCCTGGAACGGGGATGTTAAAATTGGCACATCCGCACCTGACAACATAGATATTCATTCCACCATTATGGCTCCTAACGGTATTTTTACCGTTGATAATTACGATGATAGAGGCGTTGGATATAGAGGGCAGGCAACTCTTTTAGGCGGCATTATAACTGAAAATTACGGAGCTTTTGGTCAATTCTCAACTTCTTCCGGCCCACTCTCTGGATATGGAAGGAATTTTGTTTACGATCAGCGTATGCTCAGCGGTTTCTCGTCTCCTTATTTTCCCACTTTGCAGAATTTTATCGCTATCTCTGATTTAAATGAGCCACCGACCTGGAGTGGAGGGGGAAGGTAAAATGTTTAACTCAAAATCTAATATCGGTCTTGATATAGGCACTTATAGCATAAAATTAATTGAACTGCTTCCTTTATCCAGGAAAGAGGGGAAGTTTAAATTGGTGAATTTTGTTTCTCAGCCCTTAATGGATAAGAAAAAGGAAGAGGTTTTAGCTGAGGTAGTTGCCGGGGCAGAAATCAAAAATAGGCCTGTCAATATCTGTATGGGCGGTGAATCGGTTATTGTCAGAGTAATAACTATGCCTAAAATGAACCCCGAGGAACTCAAGTCCTCTTTAAAATTTGAAGCCGAAAAATACATTCCTTTTAACATAGAAGAAGTCCAAATACAGTCCCAGATTCTAAAAGATAACTTAAAAGATAATAAGATGCAGGTGTTGGTGGCGGCAGCCAAAAAGAAAAACATTGAGGGCTTGGTTAGTTTGGTTGCGGGCGCCGGCATAAAACCCAAAATAATTGATGTGGATTGTTTCGCTTTATATAATGCCTATGAAGTTAATCACACAGGCCTTAAGGAAACTCAACTTCTATTAAATATAGGAGCAAAAGTTACTAATATAGATATTCTTGAAGAGGGTGTTTTAGGTTTTTCCCGCGATGTTTTCATTGGAGGTGATACTTTTACGCAGCAGTTGATGAAGGGTTTTGGGTTGGATGAAGTTAAAGCCGAGGCTCTAAAGAAAGATCCTAAGGACAAAAAGCAGCAGGTCTTAGAAAATTTAAAGCCGGCACTTTCCAATTTAAAAGATGAGGTTAGTTCGTCTATTGATTATTTTGAGTCGCAGTCGGAGAAGAAAATCAGAAAAATAGCTTTAAGCGGGGGCAGTGCTTATTTGTCGGGATTGGGTGAGTTTTTTAAAGAGAATTTTGGAGTTGAGGTAGAAGTCTGGGATCCTCTGGCTGCTATAGAAAAGGAACCTTCCACTCTGCCTGAGAAATTAAATAAAATTAAGAGCCAATTTGCCATATCAGTTGGCCTGGCATTGAGAGGATTAAAATAGATGATAGAAATTAATCTTCTACCGGATAAATATAAAAAAAGAGAGATTCAATTGCCGGATTTAGGGGAGTTGAAAACGGTTCCTATTATTATAGGTATTGTGAGTTTTTTAGTTGCCCTATATTTGATTTTGACTATAATTTCAACAGTCAAATCCAATACCTTAAATAGACTTGAAAATGAATGGCAATCTATATCAATCCAGCAGCAAGAGGCAGCCAAGCTTAAAGGGGAGAAAGAAAAGCTTGAGCAAAAGTCAGATTTAATTAATAGTTTGATAGCCGAGCGCCTGCTATGGTCAAAAAAATTAAACCAATTAAGCGATTTGATGATTGACGGTATCTGGCTTGAGAAATTGAGTCTGGGTAAAAGAAAAGATAAAGATGTTTTGATTTTAGAAGGTGATGTTTTTTCCAGAAAAAAGGAAGAGACTGCATTGATAGGGGAATTTATGCAGAAACTTCGGCAAGACAAAAATTTCTTTTCTGATTTTGAAGATGTAGAGCTTGAATCAATTAAAAGACGATGTCTGGGAGAGACCGAAGTAATGCAATTTAACTTGGTTCTTTTTCTGGCTCAGAGAGGCAAAGATACAAAAGCCGGAAGGGAGTAAAAAAGTGTTTAGCTTTAAAGATGAAAAGCAGAAGATTTTGGTTTTGGCTGTAATTGGATTAATTGTTTTAATAGTCTATTTTCAGTTTTTACTTAAGCCTCAAATTACGTCTTTAGTTTCAGTTTCCTCGCAGGTTACCCAGACTTTTAAAAAACTTAACCAGGCCAAAAAAGATATTGCCAATGTTTCGAAATTTAAGGAAAAAATAGAAAAGCTTAAAGAAGAAATCTCTTTTTACGAAAAGAATATGCCCACCCAGAAAGAAATACCGGCTTTACTGGGTGAACTTTCGAAATTTGCCAAAGAAACTAATGTTAAAATTTTAGCCATATTACCGCTTGAGAAGACAGAAGAAGCTAAAGAAAAAGAGAGAGCTGAAAAGGCCTCAGGCAAGGAACCATATTTTGAGGTGCCTATCAGTATAGAAGCCAGGGCCAAATATCATAATCTGGGATTTTTCATAAATAAACTTGAGACTGCAGGCCGCTTTATGAAGGTTTCTGATATTAAGATTCAAACCAATCCGGCCACACCCATGTTGCACAATGTTCAGTTAATTGTAAGCGCTTATTGTTTGCCTGAAAGCAAAAAAGAAGAAGATAAATGAGAGCTAAAAGTAAGTTTTTTTTAAGTTTAATTATTACACTTATTATTTTTAACTTTCTACCTTTTTTAGGTGCCCAGGAGAAATTTAAATATGAGCCCAGGGGCGAGAGAGACCCCTTTGTAGCTTTAGTAGGGCCAGGGGGTGAATATCTTGGCCCTTCCGGCAAAATTAAATCCCTTGGTGATATAAAACTTGAAGGAATTATCTGGGATCCGGTGGGTGGACACGTTGCTATTATAAATGGTGAGATTATCAAAGAGGGAGAAGGTGTAGGCGGAGTTAAGGTGCATAAAATTTATTCTAAGAAAATAATAATTTTAATAGAAGATGAAGAATTTGTCTTAAATTTAGTTGAAGAGGAGGGCAGCAAAAATGAACAATTCCAAACGCAACCTGATAAAGGTATTAGTTCTTTTTAGTGTACTAATTATAACTGTCTTTTCTTTATTGGCTGCCAATGATAGCCCTAAGGTGGATGTCTCTGAGGCCGAGAAGCCTGGTTGTATCACCATAGATTTTAAGGATGCGGAGATCTCCAGTGTCTTAAGGGTGCTTTCGGCTAAGAGCGGTATTAATATTGTAGCCGGCAAGGATGTTAGCGGGCCGGTTACCATTCGCTTAGTGGATGTGCCCTGGGAAAAGGCCCTGGATGTCATTTTGCGGACCTACGGTTTTGCTTATGAAAGAGAAGGTAATATTATTCGCGTAACCACAGTTGAGGATCTGGCTAAGGAAGAATTGATTACGCAAGTTCTGCCGCTTAATTATGCTGAGGCACAGGGAGTTTCTGATGCAGTTGCGGAGATGCTAACCGAACGCGGCAAGATTAAATTTGATGAAAGAACCAACCTGGTTATTGTTACCGATATTCCCACCAATATTTATAAAATTGAGAAAGTTGTGAAAACTTTAGACAGCCAGACTCCTCAGGTGGAGATAGAAGCCAAGATAGTAGAAACAACTCTGGGAAAAAGCGAGAAATTGGGAATTGACTGGCAGATGCAGGTTTCGGCCGCAGGCGCTAAAAGACCTACCACTTATCCCTGGTCGACCTGGGATCAAAGTAAGATGTATCCGCAGCCTAAGGCCGATTATACCTATGCAGCCAACGGTGAGGTAACCGGAATTGATTCAGACTTTGATACCCGCGGAGGCGTGCCGCTAAGCCATAAAGAAGATGCGCTTTTCAGCGCTTTTCCAATGGCACCGGCTGATTTAGGAGCCACTGAATATTTTAATTTCGGGACTTTAGATTATACTGGCCTTCAGGCCACTATGGAATTTTTGATTACCCGAAGCGATACCGAAATTTTGTCTAACCCCCGTATTACTACTTTGAATAATCAAGAAGCCAAGATAACTGTTGGCACAAAGTGGCCCGTGGCTCATTATGGCTATTCGGAAGACACTAATAATTGGTATATTACCGGTTGGGAATATATCCAATTTGGAATTTTGCTTAATGTTACCCCGGTTATTAATCAGGATAATTATATTACCCTAAATGTCAAGCCGGAAATTAGCGACCTCGAAGGCACGGTTGATTTTACAGGCGCCAAGGTTCCTATTATTGCCACGAAACAGGCCGAGGCCAGCGTAATGATAAAAGATGGCCGTACACTGGTAATTGGCGGATTAATTAAAGATAAAATGGTTGACGACAGGAAGAAGCTGCCGATTTTAGGAGACATACCCATATTGAGTTTATTATTTTCAAAAAAAGTGAAGACTATAGAAAAAAGAGAATTAATAATATTTATAACACCTCGTATAATCAGGGATGTAACTTATGCCGAGGCAAGAGCTCAGACCTTATCTAAAAGCCAGGCCGTCCCCCAGGCAACTCAGGTAAAACCCCAGGCAAGCCAGGTAAAAGAAGAGCAAAAAGAAAAAGATTTAAAACCAGAACCAGAAAAATCAAATAAGGGTTATTTTTAAATAAGGCAAATTAAAACCTTTTGAATATTTTTGTGCCATTAAATGCCCGCCTGAGGCGGGAAGTTTTAGTATTTAATGCTATGCTAATTTGAGAGGGTAAGCAAGTTATGTATAAACAAATTTTAATTTCAAAAGACCTTCATGAGAAAAGAATAGCTTTTCTCATTGATTCAAAGTTAGATGAGTTTCACGCCAAGCGTCTGGATGAGAAACCCCTTTTGGGTAATATTTATAAGGGAAAAGTTGATACTATTGTTCCTGCTATTCAGGCAGCTTTTATTGATTTAGGTATCGGGAAAAACGGTTTCTTATATATTTCAGATATAAAAGGGCCGGCCGGTGAGTATGAGACAATGTTTGAGGATGAAGTAGAGGGCCTTCCGGTTAAAAAGGTTAATTTTGGGCCATCCACCATAGAAGATGTGCTTAAAAAAGGCCAGGAAATTTTGGTTCAGATTACAAAAGAGCCATTTGGTACTAAAGGCGCCCGCCTTACCACTCACATTAGTTTGCCGGGCAGGTATCTTGTTTTTATGCCTTACGATGACCGTATAGGGGTTTCAAAAAAGATTGAGAATGTCGAGGAGCGCAAGCGGTTAAGAGAAATTATAAACCCATTAATAAAAAAGGATGAAGGTGGCTATATAATCAGAACTGCCGCCACAGGAATCAGTAAAAGGGATTTAATCCGTGATTTAAAATACTTGCGAGGCCTGTGGCAAAAAATTAAAAAATTTTCAGATAAGAAAAAAGCCCCAACCTTGATACACGAAGAGCTGGACCTTGGTTTAAGAATTATAAGAGATTCTTTTACGGAAGAAGTAAATCAGGTAATAATTGATGCCAGCGACGAATATAGAAACGTTCGGCGGTTCTTGAGGACTTTCAAGCCAAAATTGGTTTATAGATTGGTTTTTTATAAAGAAAGGGCACCTCTCTTTGAAAAGTATAATTTAGAAAAAGATATTAATAAAATTTTCCAGAGGAAAATCAATCTAAAATCAGGCGGTCATATTGTTATAGAGCCAACAGAGGCCTTAGTTACTATTGATGTAAACAGTGGTAAATTTACCAAGCAAAAATCGCTTGAGAGAACAGTGTCTATTACAAATTTAGAGGCAGCCGGGGAAATAACAAGGCAGATTAAATTAAGAGATCTGGGCGGTATTATAGTCATAGATTTTATTGATATGAAAAAAGAATCTAACAGGAAGAAAGTGTTGAATGAATTGAAGAAAGGCGTAAAAAATGATAAAGCTAAGATAAATATATACGGTTTTTCTGAATTGGGACTTATAAGTATAACCAGGCAAAGAATGAGAAGAACGTTTGAAAGTGTTTCTTACGGAGTTTGTCCCTATTGTATGGGGCGTGGATTGGTAAAGAGCGAGAAAACTATGGCCATTCAAGCGCTTAGAAAACTGCAACAATATCTTCCGCATGCCGCCAGAAGAGATGTCAATTTGCTTGTTCATCCATTTGTTGCTCAGAAACTCAAGGATGAAAATGCGGCTCTGCTCTCTTTGTTAGAACGGCGAAACAGAATCCGGATTAATGTTGTAGGCAAGAACGATTTTCATATAGAAGATGTGGAAATAGAGGACACTTGACATATTCCCGCAATTATGTTAGAGTTACGAAAGTTATTATTTATAGAATATTAGTGAAGAAACAAGAGGTTAGATGAATTAACCCCGCCATTTTTTGCTGTTTAAGAGAAATTATAAAGCAAGAAAGAGCGGGGTTAAGTTCCTGCCTGCCCCCCCATGGCGGGCAAGCGGCAGGAAGAAGCGACCATGTTATTTATTTCCCCGGAGTGATGAAAGGGGCAGAGTAAAATATGGTTTTATTTTGAGGAGAAAAGATTAAATGTTTGTTATTATTCAAGTTGGCGGAAAGCAATATCCGGTAAAGAAGGGCGATATAATAGAAGTGCCTCATTTATCTAAAAAGAAATCCGTTGTCATTAAGGAAGTGCTGCTTGCGGCAAAGGGCAATAAGATAGATATAGGCCAGCCGCATTTAAAAGGAGCAACGGTTACCTGCGAGGTTATGGGAGACAAGTTAAGTCCTAAAGTATATGCTTTTAAATTTAAACGCAGAAAGGGATATAAGAAAAAAATAGGGCATAGACAAAAGTATACATTATTAAAAATTAAAGAGATTAAAGTCTGATAATTTTGTAAGGAGGTAATTCAAATGGCACATAAAAAAGGAATGGGCAGTACTCGCAACGGAAGGGATTCGGTTTCCAAGAGGCTTGGCCTAAAAAAATTTGGTGGTCAACTAGTAAATGCCGGAGCCATTATTGTCAGGCAAAGAGGAACAAAATTTAAACCCGGCCTTAATGTTGGAAAGGGTAGAGATGATACTCTTTTTGCTAAAATAACCGGAAAGGTTGTTTTTAGCAAGGTCAGAAAGGTAAATATTTTTCCGCAATAGATTCACCTCAACAGGCAGATTTGTTTGCTATACTTCAAACTAAAAAAAGCGGACAGGCTACTTTTTTTAATTAAACAGGAATGTTTATCGACAGCGCTAAAATTTTTGTTAAAGCCGGAGATGGTAGGCGAGGTTGTGAGAGTTTTTATAGAGATAAATACACTCGTCACCCTATCCCGAATGGTGGAGATGGTGGAGATGGTGGCAATGTTATAATCAGGGCCAATCGCAATTTACACACCCTACTTGATTTTCAGTACAGAAGGCATTTTAAAGCTAAATCCGGGAAAATGGGTTCCAGTAATAAGAAAAGAGGATCCAGGGGTGAAGATTGCACAATAGATGTTCCTTGTGGCACCCAGGTTTTTGACATAAGTTCAAATTTTCTTCTGAGGGATTTAAAACGACACACCGAACAGGTAATTATAGCTCGCGGGGGCCAGGGAGGGCGTGGAAACAGCAAAAGGTCCGAAGCCCGAGAGGGTAAGCCGGGCGAAGCAAAAAATCTCAGTTTAAAATTAAAATTAATTGCCGACGTAGGTATTATTGGTTTTCCCAATGTCGGGAAATCTTCCTTAGTTTCAAAAATATCAAAGTCGAAAACAAAAATCGCTTCATATCCCTTTACAACTAAATCTCCCCACCTTGGTCTGGTGAGAGTCGATGATAGAAGTTTTACGGTGGCAGATATACCAGGTTTAATTGAAGGCGCACATAAGGGAAAAGGTTTAGGAGATAAGTTTTTGCGTCATGTTGAGAGGAACAAAATTTTAATTCATTTACTGGATATGTCGAAGCTTTCACACAAAAATCCTTTTGATGCTCACCAAATATTAAATAATGAATTATATTCTTATAACCCCGGCTTGCTCAAGAAAAGACAGCTGGTGGTGGCTAATAAAATGGATTTATCAGGAGCTGAAGATAGACTACGCATATTAAGAAAAAAATTAAAAAAAAAGATTATTCCCATTTCCTGCAAGGACGGAAATGGAATAGAAATTTTAGTTAAAGAAGTAGCTCAAGTCTTATGGAAAGACAAAGACTGATAAATAAAGAAATTAAGAGCATAGTAATTAAAGTTGGCACAGCCCTTCTAACCGGTGGCACTTCATGTATTAACCGAAGACAGGTGGCCCTCATAGTTAGCCAGATTGCCAAAGTTTGCAAAAGAGGATTTAAAGTGGTTTTGGTGAGCTCAGGCGCTATCAGTAGTGGAATGTCTAAGCTTAAAATAAACAGGCGTCCCCACGAACTTCCTGAGCTTCAATCTTGCGCTGCTATCGGACAGGGCCAGTTGATGAGAATTTATGATGAATATTTTTCAAAATCAGGTTTTTTGACGGCTCAGATTTTACTGACGGCAGATGATCTTTCGCAAAGAAGGAGATATTTAAATGCCAGAAACACGCTCCTGACTCTTCTAAAGCGTAAAGTTGTTCCTATTGTTAATGAGAATGATACTGTTAGCGTCGAAGAAATCAAATTCGGCGACAATGATAAACTGGCTGCTCTTGTAGCAAATTTGATTGAAGCCGATATGTTAATTCTTTTATCCGACGTGGAGGGCTTTTACAAAAAAGAAGGCAAAAAGACAACAGGTGATAGAATAGAGGTAATAAAAAAAATAACTAATTTTCATAGGGAAATAGCTTGTGGTCCGGGCCGATTTGGAACAGGTGGAATGTCGACTAAGCTGGATGCGGCCAGGGTCGCCACTAATTCGGGTATTTACACTGTAATTGCAAACGGGCGAAGAAAAAATGTTCTTTTGGATATATTGGATAAAAAGAATATAGGCACACTTTTTTTACCTACCGGGAGCAAATTGGCTGCCAGGAAAAAGTGGATTGCCTTTGGTGTTAAGTCAAAAGGAACCATAATTGTCGATAGGGGAGCCAAAGAGGCGCTTATACATAAAGGCAAGAGTTTTTTAGCAGCCGGCGTAAAAAAAATAAAGGGAAATTTTGTTTATGGAGATTCGGTAATATTAGCCGATGAAAAAGGCAATGGATTTGCCAAAGGTTTAGTTAATTACTCGTCCGAGGAGCTTGAAAAAATTAAAAGAAAAAAAACCCGCGAGATTGAGAAAATACTCGGATTTAAACATTATGATGAAATTATACATAGAAATAACTTGGTTTTGTTAGACAGGGAGGATGAACGAGGAAATGGCACTCAAGACTGATATTGTAAATATTGCCAGACGAGGGAGAGAATCTTCGCATTTATTGAGACTGGCCGATGGAAAGATTAAAAATAAGGCCCTCAAATTTATGGCAGATGCTATTTTGGATAAAAAAAAGCAGATATTAAAAGCAAATAAAAAAGATATAGATGTTGCCGGTAAGGCCGGTGAGCCAGAAGCTTTTATGGATCGCCTTCTCTTGACAGAAAGCAGACTTGCAGGTATTTCTCAAAATATTAGAGAAATTATGAATTTAGCTGACCCAATAGGAGAGATTATGTCTTCTGTGATAAGGCCAAATGGGCTTAAGATTGAAAAGGTGAGAGTGCCTATTGGAGTTATTGGGATAATTTATGAGTCCAGGCCCAATGTTACTGCTGATTGCGCCAGCCTTTGCCTTAAATCCGGCAATAGCAGTATCTTAAGAGGAGGAAGTTTATCTTTTAATTCGAATATAGCTATTTTTAAGACGCTTTCTGAGTGTGTTATCAGGAGCGGCTTGCCAAAAGATTGTCTTCAGATGATTTTGACTACAGACCGCAGGGCTGTGGATTACCTCTTATCGCAGTCAGACTTTATTGATTTGATTATTCCCAGGGGGGGAGCCGCCCTAATAAAAAAAATAGTTAACAAATCGCAGATTCCCGTTATTAAACATTCCAGGGGCCTATGTCACATATATGTAGATGAGGAGTCGGATTTGAATATGGCTGAGAATATTGTTTATAATGCCAAAGTCCAAAGGCCAAGTGTTTGTAATGCCGTTGAAACACTATTAGTTCATAAAGATATTGCTGTTCGCTTTCTTCCCCAGCTTTATAAAAATCTAAAAACCGCCGGAGTAGAACTTCGGGGATGCGAAATAACAAGAAAAATTTTAAAGAATATAAAACGGGCTACAGAAAAAGATTGGTCAACCGAATACCTGGATTTAATTTTATCTGTAAAAGTAGTTAATTCTTTAAATGAGGCCATCGAACACATAAGAAAATACTCATCCGGACTTTCAGAGGCCATAGTTACGGAGAATTACATCGATGCACTTAGATTTCTTAAGGAGATAGATTCCGCTTGTGTTTATGTTAATGCATCAACTCGTTTTACAGACGGTAATCAGTTTGGGCTTGGTGCCGAAATAGGTATCAGCACAGATAAAATTCATGCCCGCGGCCCCATGGGGTTAAGGGAATTAACCAGCTATAAGTATGTTGTTTACGGGAATGGTCAGACAAGAGAGTAAAAAGTGAAAATTGGAATACTCGGCGGTAGTTTTAATCCTCCCCATATAGGACATTTAATTTTAGCCCAGAATGTAAGGGAGGCCATGGGCCTGGATAAAGTTATCTTTGTGCCTGCCAATATACCCCCTTTAAAAAAACAAGAGGATTCACTTGATGCCGAAACTAGATTGCACATGGTTGATTTATCTATCATGGATAATCCGTATTTCGAATCTTCAAAAGTAGAGATTGAAAGAGGCGGCGTTTCATATACTTTTGAAACTCTCAGAATTTTTAAAGAATTTTTTAAAAACAAAACCCAATTATTTTTTATAGCCGGTTCAGACGTTTTGAAAAATATACATTTGTGGAAAAAAAAAGAAGAAATTTTTGAACTAGCCAGATTTATTGTGGTTACCAGGAAAAATTTTAAAATCCGCCCGTCTTTACCAAAAGAAATCGAAAAATTTGAAATGGAGACTATCGAAATTTCATCCAGTCAAATCAGAGAAAAGATTAAACGAGGCGAAAGTATTCGTTATGTGGTTCCTGAGTCAGTCAGGAAGTTTATAGTAGAAAAAAAACTTTATTTTAAAAAGTAATTGGCTATTTCTTATTTGAGAAATGGAATTTAAGTGAATTTCAAAATGACCACTACAGGCAAAAACAAAAAAGTTCTGTTTTTATATGCTTCGCTGAATTCAGGGCATCAGAAAGCAGCCCAGGCCATCGAAGAAGCTCTCCTTATGCAGGCACCAGATGTCGAAACTATGAATATCGAAGCCCTGAAATTTTCCTATCCTCGTTTACGAAAACCGGTTCATGAAATTTACATGACCATTGTGACTAATCTAAGCGGGTTTTATGATTTTTTATGGGACAATATTAGTATTGAAAAACGAATTGCTAGACTCAAAGAGATAATTAATAAAAGCACCTTAGGTAAATTTAAAAAGCTTTTTGGTTCTTTTCCGGCAAGCGTGGCGGTTTGTACTCAGGCTCTGCCTTGCGGTTTTTTATCAACGCTTAAAAAGGAAGAGGGTTTTGCTTTTAAGCTGGTAGCTGTTATTACTGATTATGATGTTCATGCTTACTGGATTTATGAGAACGTAGATGTTTATTGCGTAGCCACCTTGCGTATGAAAGAAAAACTTATGCAGAGAGGAGTAAGTAAAGAAAAAATCAAAATATTTGGTATCCCTGTTGGGCTTGAATTCAGTCAATTGCCCAATCGCCGGATGGTGAGAGAGAAATTCGGGGTTGGAAATGAGTCAATTGCCGTATTAATTATGGGCGGTAGTTACGGCGTTGGTCCTCTAATGAAGATTATTATGAATCTTGATAAGGTAGGAGAAGACCTTACCATGATTGTCATTGCTGGGAAAAACAAAAAGCTTTATAAAAAAATATACAAGCAGCTTAACAAGATAAAAAAACCTGTAAAATTGTTTAGGTATACAGAAGATGTAGATCAGCTGTTAGGAATTAGTGACCTGTTAATTACGAAACCCGGCGGGTTAACTATTAGCGAGGCGCTTTGTTTTGGTGTGCCGATGATTATCACCAAGGGCGTGGGTGGGCAGGAGTCTTGCAATTTTAAGTATCTTCTCGATAAAAATGTGGCTGTAGCGGCATCTAATCCGGAAGATGTCGCTCTAAAATTTATTGAATTGATGAATAATAATTCATCTTTGAAATCTATGCATAACAATGCTCTTAAAATAGCTAAACCCCAAGCCGCAGCACAGATAGGTCAATTAATAAAGAGCTTTTTGTAATTTTTCTATTATTTTAGTTCTAAATAGAAAGATCTTTTTATAAAAGCAAAGAGGGTATAGGGATTACTAAATTAAGAAGAGAAAGGCAATAGAGTTTATTACATTATCAATTTGTTAAAGAGATTGACATTCAATTAGTTATATGATAGAATTAAATGAAATTGAAATCAAAAAAGGAGGTTAGATATGGTAGAGGCATATTGTGTAAAGTGCAAAGCTAAAAAAGAAATGAAAGATGCCAAAGAAGTTACTATGAAAAATGGTAGAAAGGCAATGAAGGGTAAATGTCCAGATTGCGGTACTTCCATGTTTCGTATTATGGGCAATAAATAATGTTAGCATAGAAGTTAGAGAGGGAGGCTGAGAATTAAGGCGAGTCAAAAGGCTTTGCTTATAGCCAAAGCGGCAGAGGAAAAGGAAGGCAAAAAAATCGCAATATTGGATATGAGAAAAGTATCCGATATTACTGATTTTTTTGTCATTTGCAGTGCTTCTTCCGATAGAAGGGCAAAGGCAATTGCCGATAATATTATAGAAAAATTAGCAGAAAGAAATTATCGGGTAAGGCAAAAGGAAGGTTATGTGCAGGCGTTATGGATTCTTCTAGATTGCGGAGACGTCGTAGTTCATGTTTTCAAAAAGGATATAAGAGATTTTTATAATTTGGAAAAGTTGTGGGCTGATGCTTCGGTGAAAACACATGAACTACAAGCAATAGGTTTAAGATAAGTTTTAGAGTGAGATTTTTGAGAAATTTATTTTTTATTCTAAAGTAGATATGAACTGCCTGCCACTGGAGTTACATTTCTTGAGCTGCCCAATATTGAAGAAAAATTTAGTTTACATGGATTGTATTTGCGAAATAGTCTTTAAAAGAAAGATAAAATTTTAAATCCCCAAAACCATTCGGCTATTCAATTGGAAACAGAACTCCTGAAACTCATCAAAAAAGCGCTTAAAAAGACAAAAGAGGAATTAACGCTTAAAGATATCCCCCCGGTTGAGCTCGAGATACCATCGAATTCGAAATTCGGTGATATCTCAACCAATATAGCTTTAAAGATTTCTCGCCATACTCATAAGAAAGTAGAGACAATAACTACCTCCCTCTCAACCAATTTAAGGATCTCACTTGAATCCTCCGCCCTTGAAAAAAATATAGACAAAATAGAGGTAAAAAGTGGTTTTATAAATTTCTTTTTAAGCAAGAATGCTTATTATAAAATTTTATCAAGGATAAAAAAAGCGGGCAAGCTTTATGGATGCCAAAACATCGGTAAAAGAAAAAAAGTTTTATTGGAATTTGTAAGCGCTAATCCCACAGGCCCTTTAAGCGTGGCACACGGTCGTCAGGCGGCTGTGGGAGAAGCGCTGGCTAATATACTTAGATTTTTAGGTTTTGTCGTCAAGAAGGAATATTACGTTAATGATAAAGGGAAGCAAATCGACCTTCTGGGGCAGTCCACGAAAGCACGCTGTTTAGAATTAATGGGGCAAACTGATTTTCAGTTTCCGGAAGGAGGATATCGTGGTCAGTATATTTACGCCATTGCAAAACAACTCCTTGCCAAGCATAAACCACAGACTTTGAAGGAAAAAAATATATCTTTCTTTTCTAAATATGCACTCACTCATATCATTTCTCTTATTAAAGATGACCTTGAGCTTTTTGGCGTAAATTTTGACATCTGGTTTTATCAATCAGAACTCACAAAGCACAAAAAAGAGAAAAAAGTTTTAGTTTATCTTAAAAAGAAGAATTATCTCTACGAGAAAGATGGGGCCCTATGGTTTAAATCGACCCTTTTTGGAGATGATAAAGACCGTGTATTGGTAAAAAGCGACGGTTCTTATACATATATTACTCCTGATATTGCTTATCATGAACAAAAGAAAGAAAGGGGCTTTGGGTGGCTGATTAATATCTGGGGGCCCGACCATCATGGCTATATTCCAAGGCTTAAAGCCGCTTGTTCCGCTTTGGGTATACAGAAAGAAATTTTACATGTAATTATAGTTCAGTTATGTACTCTCTTTTCGTCTGGCAAGGTTGTTAAGATGTCTACGCGCGATGGTGAATTTGTGACTTTACGGCAGGTAATTGAGCAAGTCGGGGGAGACGCAGCCAAATTTTTCTTTTTAATGAGAAGAACAGACTCGCACCTGGATTTTGATCTTGAGTTAGCCAGAAAAAAAACCCTGGAAAATCCTGTATATTATCTTCAATATGCTCATGCTAGAATATGCAGTATCATAGAATTTGGCCGAAAGGAGGGTATTGGGCTTACCAAACTCGACCTAAATTACCTTAAAGAACCTCAGGAATTAGAGATAATAAGGGTTTTAAGATTATTTCCCGACACTTTAATTAATATATCCCGTACGCTGGAACCCTATACATTGACTCTTTATTTACGGAAGTTAGCCAGTCTTTTTCATGGTTTTTATCAAAAACACAGAGTTGTTCAGCCTAATAAACCACAGTTGACCGGAGTCAGACTTCTCCTTATAGATTGCGTGCGCCAGGTACTTGCCAACGGTCTTTTGCTTCTTGGCACAAGTGCCCCCACCAAAATGTGAGATAATTTCTATTGACGTCTCTTCTTTCTTTAGATAAAATTTTGCCTTGATAGTGCGGTTGTATTTTTAAATTAAAATATTATGACACATATAACTTTTATCGATTTAGGTTTAACCAATTTTAAGAGAGTTTGGCAATTTCAAAAGGATTTGGTTGCCCATAGAAAATACAATGGTGGAAATGATGTTTTGATATTTTGTGAGCATAAGCCCGTAATTACTTTGGGCCGTGGGTCAAGGGAAGAAAATCTACTTTGTGAGCCGGAACAGGTGAAAGAAAAAGGCATAGATTTTGTTAAAATCGACCGTGGCGGAGATGTTACTTTTCATGCGCCGGGACAGCTAATAGCCTATCCCATCTTTGATTTAAAAAAGAGAAGCAGAGATATACGTTTATTCATGAGAGACTTAGAAAAGGTTGTAATTAATACCTTATTGTTCTATAATATAAAATCGCATAGGAGGGCAACCAAAAGAGGTGTGTGGGTAGAAAATAAGAAGATTTGTTCATTAGGAATAGGAGTAAGTGGTTGGTTTAGTTATCACGGGATATCATTGAATGTAAATAATGATTTAGCCTTTTTTAAATATATAAAACCCTGCGGTTTAGAGGCGCGGGTGATGACAAGTCTCTCGGAAGTTTCGGGCCACAAAAAAAATATGGATGGGGTTAAAAAAATTTTACAGAAGGAATTTATAAAAGTATTTGACTGCCATTTTTAATAATGAAAAATCCAGATTGGCTTAAGAAAAAAATAGTAGATTTAGATGGGCATCGCAAGATTTAACGATTTTGAGATAACCAAATGAGAAATTGGATGTAAGAGGTTCTGGGTTAAATTTTTTTAAGATTTTAATTTTCATTTGAGTGAGGAGGAAAATCAAAAAATGACAGATGTAATTTTACCAGAGTTAGGAGAGGATGTGGCAGAAGCCGTGGTCAGTTTCTGGCATTGCGAGAAAGGCGATCAGGTTGAAAAAGGCGATGATTTAGTTGAGATGGTGACGGAAAAAGCAACCTTTAATGTTCCGGCTCCTGCATCAGGAACTTTGACAGAAATTTATTTATCAGAAGGCCAAACAGCAAAGGTTGGCGAAGCAATAGCAGCTATAGAAGAAAAAAAATAGATGGAGATATAACGCAAAGGACTCGCAAAACGGTTTTTTAGTCGCATAAGTTGTGGTCTCATCAAGGGAGGTGTTGAAACATAATGCAAGAAGCAAATAGATTAAAACGTTTACCCCTTTATTTATTTACCATAATTGATAATTTAAAAGAAAAGGCCATAAATAAAGGTGTGGATGTGATAGATCTGGGTATGGGTTCACCTGATTTGCCAACGCCTAAACACGTTGTAGATGAACTCTGCAAACAGGCAAAAGTGTCCGGCAATCAGCGCTATTCGAGGCCTAATGGTAAAACAGAAATGACTTTTAAGAGGGCTATAGCAGATTGGTATAAAGATCGTTTTAATGTTGACCTTGACCCCAAAGAAGAAGTTTTGCCTTTAGTGGGTTCAAAAGAAGGAATATCAAATCTGTATTTGACTTTTTTAAATCATGACGACATAGTCTTGGTTCCCAGTCCGGCCTATCCTGTTCACTTCAACGGCGTAATTATGGCTGGGGGAATATTGTATAATATTCCCATTTCGAAAGAAAACAGCTATAAGCCGGATTTAACTCATTTAAGCCGCGATATTGTTCGAAGGTCAAAAATTCTATGTCTTGGTTATCCCCATAATCCAACCACAGCTGTGGTTGATTTAGATTTTTTTAAAAAGGTCATAAGCTGGGCTCGGGATAAGAACATTATAGTTACTAATGATTTAGCTTATTCGGATATAGTTTTTGATGGATATAAGGCTCCCAGTATTTTGCAAGTGGAGGGCTCAAAGGAAAAGGCAATAGAATTTCACACGCTTTCTAAATCTTACAGCATGGCGGGTTGGAGAATAGGATTTGTTGTCGGAAATAAATATATTTTAAAATCTATTGCCAAGACAAAGAGTTACATGGATTTTGGAATTTTCCGGGCTATTCAAATGGCAGCTGTTAAGGCTCTTAGAGGAGATCAAGCGCCTGTTAAAGAAGCGGTTGAAATTTATCGCAGGCGGCGTGATGTTTTTATTGATGGCATGGAGAAAGTAGGCTGGAAAATTCATAAACCCAAAGCTACATTTTATGCCTGGGCGCATATTCCACTCAAATACAGTGCTTTGACTTCAATGGAGTTTGTCACGTTTTTGGTTGAGGAAGCCGGCGTTGTTGTTGCTCCGGGAACGGGCTTCGGGGAATACGGAGAGGGTTTTGTGAGATTTGCTTTAGTTGAACCTGAAGAAAGGCTGAAGACGGCCTTAAAGCGAATTAAAAAAGTATTGGAATTAGAAAGTTAATGAAAAAAGTTTTAAGTCTGTAAGTTATTTAAAATGCGCCACATCGGCGCATTTTTTATTGATTTTTTCAAATGATTTTTGTATAATAAACAAAGTATTTTAATTAGACCTTTCCTTAGGCCCTTCCTTAAGAGGAATAGGAAGGTCTACTTGTGCCCCTTAGGGCATCCCTTTGGATAAGACCCTTCCTTCAAAGGAATTAGGAAGGTCTATCCCCGTGGATTAAATTTTTTGATGGAGAATATCGGCATTTTATAAGAGTAAAACTTTATTATTTAACTTAGGTAATCATAATTTTTCAATAAAGACAAAATTCGAAAATGGGATATTATCTTCTGTATAAAATTGGACAATTTTTAGCTTTGAGTTTGCCGCTTAACTGGGGATACTGGCTGGCCGAAAGCATTGGGGTGGTCTGGTTTTCTTTAAACTACAAAGAAAGAGCCAAAGTTTTAGATAATTTAAAAGTAATCCTGAAACAAAATGATGAGAGGAAACTGAAGCCGCTTGCCAGAGAAGTTTTTGTTAATTTTGCCAAGTATCTATTTGAATTTTTTAGATTTCCGAAGTTAAATAAGCAATACATCAAAGAAAAAATACATTTTAAAAATTTTGAGGTCATTGAATCTTTTAAAGATAAAGGTGTTATCTTATTAAGCGCTCATCTGGGCAATTGGGAATTAGGGGCGGCAATAATGTCTGAACTTGGCATAGAATTAAACGGAATTGCCCTTACGCATAAGCATAAAGAGATTGATTTATTTTTTAAAAGGCAGCGAGAAGCACACAGAATAAAAACAGTGTCCCCATCAGCATCCTCTGTGAAAAAAGTCTTTGAAAGATTGAAAGCAGGTGAGGCATTAGCGCTTCTTGGAGATAGAGATTTTAGTTATCATGGAATGGAAATGGATTTTTTTTCTCACCTCGTCCGCATTCCCAAGGGCCCCGCTTTTTTTAGCCTCAAAGCAGGTTGTCCCATTGTTTGCCTTTTTCTGATTAGGGAAAAAGATAATTCTTTTAGTTTTTTTATCGAAGATCCTATTTACCCACCGGCAACAGGATTAACAGATGAAAATATGAAGAAAATAAATAGAAAAATGGTAAAAATTTTAGAGAAATACATCAGCACATATTGCACGCAATGGTTAATGATTCATCGGATGTGGTCAGATAAAAAAGAAGAAGAAAAAGAAGAGGAAATTATTTGAAGCTTTGTATTTTGATTCCTG
>CAYUDR010000007.1:0-21656 GCA_964443705.1 uncultured Planctomycetia bacterium
TTCTGTAAATTTCTTAAGCTCCTGCATAATTACTTTAAGCGCTTCTTCCTTTTTACTACTGTCAATACCGGCATCAATAATCAAGGCACCGACTTCATCATAACGCTTTATGTGGCTGCCTATCTCATAAGCCAGGCTCCTTTTTTCTCTTACTTCCTGAAATAGTCTGGAGCTCATATTTGCACCCAGTATAATATTCAAAATAGACTCCGGAAAACGTTTCTGGCTGCGCCTCCCCGAAGCGCGAAAACCAATAGCTAAATGTGTCTGTTCCAGTTTCTTTTCAAGAATTTTCGCCTGAGCTTTTTTTTGCCCTCCAGAAGCTTTTTTGAACGTATTTTTTTTCTCAGTTTTAAGTTCTTTAAAACCACTTTTTACCGCCTTTATTAACTGCTGATGAGAAATATTTCCACAGGCAACGACGCAAACATTACTGGAGGTATAATAAGCTTCTTTAAATTCCTTAAGCTCTCTGTGAGTAATATCGGAAACTGTCTGCGGGGTACCTGCCAGAAACATACCCAGGCTTTGATTTGGCCAAAGCAAGCTAAATAAAATATCTATTACATGGGAACCCGGTAAATCCAGATATAATTTAATTTCCTCTATAATTACCGGTTTTTCTTTTTCAAAATCTTTTGATGTCAGCGTGGGAGAAACTACCATTGCACTTAAAACTTCCAAAGCTCGCCCAAGATGCCGGGGAGTCACCTTAGCTAAATAACAGGTAAATTCTTCAGCTGTAAAGGCGTTTAAGTGGCCTCCTGCTCCTTCGATAGCCCTTTTTATTTGCAGCCCGGTAAATCTCTTAGTACCCTTAAAAACCATGTGTTCGATAAAATGCGATAATCCTGCTTTGGCTATATTTTCATAGCGTCCGCCGCAAGCCACCCAGACCCCCAGAGAAACCGATTCGCGTCCGGCCATTGGAAAGCTCAAAACCCTGAGCCCATTTGGAAAAGTAGTTAGTTGATGCCTCATCCCGTTCATCCCTTCTGAATTACTAATAGAGTCCATATCTAATTTTATCCTTTCCTTTTATCTAGTTTTTATTGACAGTATTTATCCCGTTCTTTTTTCTTAATCTTCCTTTTTTGCTCTTTGAACATCAAGATAGTCCTGCAAAATTATCTGTGCCGAACTGATATCAATTACTTTTTTTCTTTTTTTTCGAGACAAATCAGCTTCTTTTAAGAAATTTTCCGCCATAACCGTCGACAGGCGTTCATCAAAAACATCAACAGGAACCGTCAATTTTTTTCTTAAGGTGTCGGCGAATTGCAAAATCTTCTTAGCTGCTTCTCCTGTTGTTCCGTTCATATTCACAGGCAAACCGAGCACAACCGCATCAACTTCAAATTGCTTTATATATTCTTTGATTTTTTCAATCAGTTCTTCTTCTTTCTTATATTCAAAGACACCTTTAGCATTAGCGGCTATTGCTAATGGATCACTAATTGCTACTCCAACTCTCTTTGTGCCTATATCAAGCCCCATTACTTTCAAAAATTATCTCCCTATTTTCTCTGCCGCTTTTGTTGACTATTTATCCACAGGGATGCCCTTTGAGGCACAAGTAGACCTTACCAATCCTTAACCCCAAAGGGTAGGCTTTCCTATTCCTTTAAAGGAATAGCCTAAAGAAGGGTCTTATAAAAATTTCTTCGTCTTTTTAGATTTTTTGAGTAGCGCAACCAGCCTTCGGACATCCTGAGCTCTGTCTTTAGGGCAAATAAGGGTGGCATCTTTTGTCTGAACAATAATAAAACCTGAAACTCCAATGGCGCCGATAAAATGATTTTTTTCGCTAAAAATAATAGAATCTTTGACCGAAAGCCCGGCAAAATTTCCACAGACGACATTGCCGTTTTCATCTTTCTTAGATACACGTTCCAGGCTTTCCCATGAACCAATATCAAACCATTTAAAATCGCCTCTTACGCAAAGAATACCTTTAATCTTCTCCATAATACAGTAATCAACAGATATATTTTTTATTTTAGGGTAAATTAAACTCAGTCTTTTGTTAAAATTTCTTGAATTTACTATTTTTTTAATATTATTATATATATTCGGCGCATATCTTTTAAATAAAGATGACATTTTAGAGCTTCTGAAGATAAAAATGCCGCCATTCCACAGGAATTTCTTTGATCTAATATACTTTTTAGCTCTTTTAATATCAGGTTTTTCTTTAAAGTTTTTTACTTTAAACAGGAACCCTTTATAACCCTTCAGTGCCCCGGCAATATTTATATAACCGTATCCCGTAGCCGGATAAGTCGGTTTTATGCCAATAGTTACGATACTATCAGTCAAAGAGGCTGCTTTAATTCCTGTTTTTAAAGCCCTGATAAACTTTCTATTATCATCAATATATTGATCGCAAGGCAAAACCACTACAATCGAATCAGGGTCTTTCTTCTCAATAAGCCTTGAAACAAGCGCTATTGCTCCGGCTGTATTGCGGGAAACAGGTTCGGCAATAATCCTGGCGGACTTTAAAACTTTTAAACGGCTTAAGGCAACTTTTAATTCTTTATTGCATAGGATATAAAGATTGTCATTATCTACCAAACATCCTAAGCGCTTTATGCTGTCCTGGAGCAAAGTTCTCTTAGATAATAAGGGGAGAACCTGTTTTGGGTTTTTTATTCTACTCTTTGGCCAAAACCTTTCTCCTCTGCCACCAGCTAAGATTACTACATAAATATTATCTCTTTTCATGAATGTGTTTCCTCTACCAATCTCCTGGTAAATCGCTCTATTCTCTTTGCTAAATTTTTCTTAGACTTTCTATTCTCAATAATCTTGACAATAGCAGAGCCAACGATGATACCATCGCAATAAGGCCTTATTTGCTTTATCTGCTTAGGGCTGGAAATGCCAAAACCCACACATAAAGGTTTGTTTTTTATAACCTTCCTGGTTGCAGTTAGGTCACCGATTAAGTGATGACTCAGACTTTTTCTGGTGCCGGTAACGCCTGTAAGAGAAACATAATAAATAAAACCAGTCGTAGCTCCGGCGCTTTTTATTTTTCTGGAGGTAGTTGAAGTAGGTGAGATAAAAAATATGGTACATATTTTTCTTCTTTTAAGCTCTTTGATTAACGGCCTTGCTTCTTCAACGGGTAAGTCCGGCACAATAATCCCGTCTACACCACTTTTGCGGCAATCCAGGCAAAATTTTCCAATGCCGTAATTTAAAACCGGGTTATAATATGTCATCAAACACACAGGCAGTTGACTTTTGCGGCGAAATCCCTCAACGAAAGAAAATATTTTTTTCAGATTAGTTCCTTTTGTAAGGGAACGCTGGCTGGCCAGCTGAATAGTGGGGCCGTCTGCTAATGGGTCGGAAAACGGCACCCCTAGCTCCAAAATATCTACGCCGGTACGCTCAAGGGCAGCGGCAATTTCTCCGGTCTCTTTTAAAGACGGGTCGCCGCAGGTAATAAAAGCGATAAAGGCCTTTTGATTTTTAAGTTTTAATTCTTTAAATTTTTTATTAATTCTGTTCATAATTTTATACCAAGTGCCTTCTTGACTATATCTACATCTTTATCTCCTCTACCCGAAAGACATAGAACAATAATCTTATTTTTTCCTGCTCCTTTAGCCAATTTCTTTAAATAATAAATGGCGTGTGAGGGTTCTAAAGCCGGTAAGATGCCTTCGGTTTCAGAAAGCAATTTAAATCCTTCTAGAGCCTGTTGGTCATTGACAGCCACGTATTTAGCTCGCCCGATTGCTTTATAATAAGAATGCTCCGGGCCTACCCCGGGATAATCAAGTCCGGCTGAAATTGAATGCGCAATCTTTACCTGTCCGTTTTTATCCTGAAGCAGATAACTCTTGGAACCATGGAGAACACCAGGCCTGCCCCTGGCGAGTGGAGCAGAATGCAAGCCGCTGGAAAGGCTTCTGCCGGCTGCCTCAACTCCTATAAACTTCACTCTGGTTTGCAGGAAGGAATAAAAAAGGCCTATGGCATTACTGCCGCCACCCACACAAGCCACCAGATAATCGGGCAACCTGCCTTCTGCTTTTAAAATTTGCTTTTTGGCTTCCCTGCCGATAACAGTCTGAAAATTCCTGACCATTATCGGATATGGATGAGGCCCGACTACAGAACCAAGAACATAGTGGGTAGTTCTAACGTTTGTCACCCAATCCCTGATGGCTTCACTGGTGGCATCTTTGAGTGTCCTGGAACCGGAATGAACCGGTATCACCTTCGCCCCTAATAATTTCATTCTTAAAACATTGAGCGACTGACGATTTATATCCTCGTCTCCCATATAAACATTACATTCAAGGCCAAATTTGGCAGCTGCGGTAGCAGTAGCCACGCCATGCTGGCCGGCACCGGTCTCGGCAATTATTCTCTTTTTGCCCATAGCCACAGCCAGAAGAACCTGTCCTATAGTATTATTTATTTTGTGCGCTCCGGTCAGGAGCAAGTCTTCCCTTTTTAAGTATATCTTTGCCTTACCCAGCTTTTGGCTTAATCTCTTAGCAAAATACAAAGGAGTTGGGCGCCCGGCATAATTTTTGAGATAGAAACGTAAAGCTTTGATAAATTTTCTATCGGTTCTAAGAGAATTGTAGAAATGCTCCAGTTCTGTTAGCGCAGACATAAGTGTCTCCGGCACATATTTACCGCCGAATTCACCAAAATATCCTTTTTTATCCGGCAACATAATTTTTAACCCTCTTTATAAAAGTTTTCATTTTTTTGATATCCTTTAGACCAGGCTTTATTTCTATGCCGCTGGCTACATCTACTGCCTGGGGCTTAATTTTTTTTAAATAAAAAAGAATGTTTTCAGGATTAAGCCCCCCTGATAAAATCAAGGGTCTTTTTAAGGCACCGGCTTCCACGGCTAGTTTTAAATCAATATTTTTGCCTGTGCCTCCTACGATGTGCGGGTCATAAGCATCAATTAGATAGGCATCAACTTCATATTTTGTCATTTTATTCAAAACTTTTTTGTCTTTCAGCCTGAAACCCTTTATTACCAACGCCCTTTTTTTAAAAAAATTGCAATATGATGGTGCCTCCTCTCCATGAAACTGTAGGGCTTGTAAGCGGCATCTATCTAAAATCTTAATAACCGTCTCTTTCTTCTCGTTAACAAAAACACCTATTCTTAATACAAAAGGGCTAATTTTTTTTAAAATCTGCTCGCATTTCTGCGGCGAAATTTTTCTTGGGCTCTTTGGGTAAAATATAAAACCAAGGGCATCTGCACCAAATCGACTGGCAAAAAGCGCGTCCCGTTCATTGGTGATACCGCAAACTTTTACCCTAAACATAATCTTAAGTCATCCTCCCGGTTAAAATTTTTATTTTTTTATCTAAATTCGCAGCCTTCATAAAGATCTCTCCTATTAAGACGGCATTAACACCAACACTTTTTAAATTCAAAATATCTTTACGTGATTTAATTCCGCTTTCTGAAACAATTATTCTGGCTTGCGGAATTAACTTTATCAATTTATATGTTGTTTCTAGTTTTACTTTAAAAGTGCGCAAGTTGCGATTATTAATTCCGATTATCCCGGCCCCGCAATCCAGTGCCTTAGAAAGATCGCGGCGATTATGCACTTCAACTAAAGCAACCAGGCCTAGCTTGTGTGTCAATTTTATAAAATCTTTGAGTTTATTCCTTGAAAGAAGTTGCGCAATCAAAAGAATGGCATCAGCACCTGCCAGATAAGATTCATAAATTTGGTAATCATCTATTATAAAATCTTTTCTCAGAATGGGCAAGTTGATATTTTTTTTTATCAACTTCAAATGCTCTAATTTGCCTGCGAAAAATTTTTCATCTGTTAAAACGCTTATGGCTAAAATTCCGCTTTTTTTATAGGCCTTAGCTATTTTAAGCGGGTCGAAGGCCTTCCTCAAAACTCCGGCTGAAGGAGATAAACGTTTAATCTCTCCGATTATATTTATAATACCTGGCCTTGAAATACTATCTTTGAAATTAAATACCCGCCTAGGCTGTTTACATTTAAGAATTAAACTCTTTTTTTTTATCCTCTTTTTAAGAGAAATGAGTTCCTTGCGTTTTTGTTTTAGAATAGAATCGAGTATATTCACTTTTTTAATTTTTGACTAAATTCTATCAAGGATTTCAATTTATTTAAGGCCGCACCGCAGTCGATAGAATGAGCTGCAATTTCAATACCATCTTTTAAATCCCGCGCTTTACCTGCCGCTAAGAGGGCAGCGGAAGCATTTAAGAAAACGATATTTCTCTTAGGTCCTTTCTCACCCTTGAGAACACTTAAGATAATTTCTGCATTTTGTTCGGCATTCCCGCCTTTGATATCGCTAAGTTTAGCCAGTGGCATCCCAAAATTCTGAGGTTTAATATAATAGCTATTTACTTCTTTATTTTTAAGTTCCGCGATTTTTGTCTGATCGGTGATGGTTATTTCATCAAGCCCATCGAGTCCATGAACAACAAGGGCGTGCCTGCTGCCTAAATTTTTTAATACATTAGCCAAAGTTTCACATAACTCCTCTTCATAGACACCGAGAACTTGACAACTCGCATTAGCCGGATTGGTCAAGGGCCCGAGTATATTAAAAATGGTGCGGATGCCTATTTCTCTTCTGGGGCCAATAGCATATTTCATCGCTCCATGAAACAAAGGCGCATACATAAAACCAATACCTATTTCTAAAATACTTTTTCTTACTTCTTGGGGACCAAGCTCTATATTGACACCTAATGCTCTTAGCACATCTGCGCTTCCGCACTGACTTGAAGCCGATTTATTACCATGTTTAGCTACCATTAGTCCTGCTCCGGCTACCACAAAAGCAGAAGTAGTAGAAATATTAAAGGCATTGATGCCACTACCGCCCGTTCCGCAGGTATCTATTATATTTTCAGTTGTGGCTAAATTAATCTTACTTGCCTTCCGGCGCATTACAATGGCAGCTCCGGTAATTTCCTCAATGGTTTCACCTTTTAGTCGTAAGGCTGTCAGGAAAGCGCCGATTTGAGCCGGTGCGCATTGGCCGCTCATAATCTCATTCATAACAGCGCTCATATCACTGCGACCTAAGTCTACTTTTTTAATTAATTTAGAAATGGCTTCCTTTATCATTTTTTCATCTTCTGATTTTTATAAAGTTTAAAAGTAACTTCTTGCCATAATTGGTTAAAATTGATTCCGGATGAAACTGCACCCCAAAAACCGGAAAACGCTTATGTCTTAGGGCCATAATTTCTTTATCTTTGGTGTAAGCCGTAACCGTCAATTCTTTGGGGAACGTGCCCGGTTCTACAATTAACGAATGATAACGAGTGGCTTCAAACGGAGAAGGGATATTTTTGAATATTCCCTTTTCGTAATGATATATAAGCGATGTCTTGCCGTGCATTAATTTTTTTGCTCTCACTATTTTGGCGCCAAAACAATAACCAATGCATTGATGTCCCAGGCATACCCCTAAAATAGGAATTTTATTGTAGAAATTTTTTATGCACTCATTGGATATACCGGCATCCTGAGGAGTGCCCGGCCCAGGAGATATAACAATAGAACCAGGCTTAAGGCGCTTGATATCAGCCACAGAAATTTTATCATTTCTATAAACCTTTAATTTCTGCCCCAATTCTCCCAAATACTGCACCAGGTTGTAAGTAAAAGAATCGTAATTATCAATAACCAAAATCATTATTAAAGTCCTTTTTGAGCAACCTCGATAGCCTTTATTAAAGCTCTGGCTTTGTTTTCGGTTTCTTCGTACTCTCTCTTGTAATTTGAATCAGCCACTATACCAGCCCCTGCCTGAACATAAGCTTTATTGCCTTTAGTAATAATAGTGCGAATGGTAATGCAGGAGTCCAGATTACCTGAGAAGCTAAAATAACCAACACACCCGGCGTAAGGCCCGCGCTTTGCATTTTCCAGCTCATCAATAATTTCCATCGCTCTTATTTTTGGCGCCCCGCTAACGGTACCTGCCGGAAAAGAGGCCCTGATTACATCAAAAGAATCTTTTCCCTTTTTTAGCTTGCCGGTGCAATCGCTGACAATGTGCATTACGTGCGAATATTTCTCAACAATCATAAATTCAGGCACTTTAATTGACCCATAGGTACAAACTCTGCTGATATCATTTCTACCCAAATCCACCAGCATCAAATGTTCAGCTCTTTCCTTTTTGGAACGCAGTAAATTCTCCGCTAATTTTTTATCTTCTTTTTCATCTTTGCCTCTTGGCCTTGTTCCGGCAATGGGCCTGACCTCAACATTTCCATCTTCGCATCTGACCATTACTTCCGGAGAAGAACCAATAAGTGAAAATTTTCCAAAATCTAAAAAAAACATATAGGGAGAGGGATTTATAGTCCGTAGCGCCCTGTAAATATCAAACTTATCTACATTGAAATCCACTTGAAATCTCTGACTCAAGACCGTCTGAATTATATCACCCTGCTTTATATACTCCTCGGCTTTTTTAACAATATTATAAAACTTATTACGGCTAAAATTAGATTTAACTTTAAAATTACTTTTTTTGAGCTTCTTTCTGCCGGGCTTATTAGACATTGGCCTCTTTAACTTTTTTAAAGCTTTAGCTATATTTTTTACAGCTTTGTCATAGGCCCGATTAACGCCGCCCTTGATATGCGCATTTGAAACAATCAGGATTTTATGTTTAACGTGGTCAAAAATAATAAGTGTATCTGTTAGCAAAAAGCAAGAATCGGGTAAATTTAAATCATCTTTATTTTTATCCGGGAGTTTTTCAAAGAATCTAACCATATCATAGGAAATATAACCCACAAGGCCACCGCAAAATCTTGGCAGACCCGGCAGTTTTACAAATTTATATTCGGCAAGGATTTTTTTAATCTCATCAAGAGGGTCTGTCTTAAGTTTTATAGTTTTCCGGCCCTTTTCTGATATTTTTTCCATCTTTCCTCCCTTGCTTCTAATAACAAGAGAAGGGTTATTGGCTATAAAAGAATATCTGGCTATTTTCTCTTCCCCTTCCACAGACTCAAGTAAGTAAGAAGGAGTGTCATCCTGCATATGAAGGTAAATTGACGCCGGTGTCATCATGTCGGCAACAACTTCGGTATAAACCGGAATTAAATTTCCGTTTTTGGCCAATTTTTTAAATTCAGATTTTGAGGGATAAACAATCATTTTTTATAGACATCTTCGGGTTCAAAAACTTTCTTTCCCACTTCTTTAAGGACTTTTTTATTAAAATCATATTGCCTGTAAAAACAAGAATAAAAACCGGTATGGCAAGCACCGCCTTTCTGTTCTACCTTAAGCAAAACGGTATCTGCATCACAATCTATGAGAATTTCTTTTACCACTTGAATATGCCCTGATGACTCGCCTTTTATCCACAATTTTCCTCTAGAGCGAGAATAAAAAACACCTCTTCTACTGCGCACAGTTTCATCAAAAGCCTGCTGGTTCATATAGGCCAGCATAAGCACTTCTCCAGTCTCATAATCCTGGACAATAGCCGGAATAAGCCCATCTTTATTAAATTTCAACTTTAACTTCAGTTCCATAATTCCATCAAACTCCTTTTCAGCCTTTAGTTATAAGCCCTGCCTGCCGGCAGGCAAGTTTCAGCTCTTAGCGGAACTGAGAACTGAAAGCTTTTACATTGGTGCCCCCGACAGGAATCGAACCTGCACATCCAGCTCCGGAGGCTGGCGCTCTATCCGTTGAGCTACGGGGACTTTTGTTAAAAATTCAGCTACCAGCTACATAAAGGGCATATCGCAAATCAATCTTTCCTTCATAGAGGGCTTTGCCAATAATAATTCCCAAAAGGCCGTCTTTTTCTAATTTTTTCAACTCAATAATATCCTGCAAACTGGAAATTCCGCCTGCAAAAAAAAGATTTATTCCGGTCTTTTTCAAAATATTCTTGACTACATCCCACCTTACGCCCTTCAGAGTCCCGTCGCGTTTAATATCAGTATAGATTATCCTTTCTACACCTAAACTTTTAAGTTCTTTAATTAAAGGAATAGCTTCTATCCTCAACCTATCCTTCCAGCCCCTTATGGCAATTTTGCCATCAACGGCATCTATACTAATAATTATCTTCTTCTTAAATTTTTTAATTAACCTTTTTAAAAATATTTTATCTCCAACAGCTGCAGTTCCCAAAATTACTCTATTGGCGCCTATATTTAAAATTTTCCTGATTTCTTCTTCGCTTCTTATGCCTCCTCCAACTTCAATCGGGATATTTACACCTTCGCAGATGGCTTTAATGCTTTTAAAATTTTTCAAACGGCCAGCTAATGCACCTTCTAAATCAACAACGTGCAGAAAACCCGCCCCCTGTGATTCCCAGAGTCTGGCGGCTTGAAGCGGATTATCAAAATAAACCTTATCCTTTTTGAAATCACCACTTGTTAACCTGACTGCTTTTTCCTCTTTTATGTCAACTGCCGCTATAATAAGCATTTTTAAATTATGGTATTCTCCCGTTAGCAATACTTTGCTTGCTTGCTAAACATTACAACCCCAATTCAACTTACGTAGGTTGAATTGGGTTAAATTTGAAAAAGTAACCTGTCCTCTTTTTTAGAAATCTATAACGCCTTTGGTTGATGAAATGCCTTTGCGCCTTTTGTCTATCTGCGTTGCCATATCCAGGGCAATGCCAAAAGACTTAAATATGGCCTCAATAAGATGATGCGTATCACCATCAAACCTGGCATTTACCTGAATGGTAATTTTAGCTGAATTGGCAAAGGCCTCCATAAACTGGTAGGCATCCTCAAAACTATAATCACCTAAAGCGGGCGGATTAGGAGTATCCTGATTTGAAGATAAATTCCATTCAAAGCTAAACGAAGGCCTGCCGCTGACATCTATTATACACTGGGATAATGTTTTGTCCATAGGGCACGCGGCAAAGCCAAATCTCTTTATACCTTCTCCGCTTTTTAATCCTTGCGCAAAGGCCTTACCTAAACTGATAGCGATATCTTCGTTGGCGTGATGCGTGAGGTCACCTTTGGCTTTAATCTTTAAATCAAAAAAACCAAAAAAGGCAAAAAGTGTCAGCATGTGATTAAGAAAGTTTATGCCTGTATTTATTTCACTTTCGCCTCTCCCGTCGATATTTAACATGCCGTTAATCTCAACTTCATTTGTCTTTCTTTGAATAGAAATTTCTCTTTTCATTATTTTTTCTCCATTTTTTTGCCTTCCGACAGACTATTTAAATCTCACCTCTACGGCTTCTGCGTGCTTTTTAAGGCCCTCCAAAGAAGCAATAACCTTTATTGGTTCGCGTACTTTTTCAAGAGCCTTTTTAGAATAGGATATTATGTGTATGCTTTTATTAAAATCATCTAAACTTAACCCTGAGAAAAATCTGGCTGTGCCTCCTGTTGGCAGAACATGTGAAGGTCCCGCAATGTAATCTCCAACCACAGCCGGCGTATAAGGTCCGATGAAAATAGCACCTGCGTTTTTAATCTTTTTTAGAATTTTATTAGCATTTTTGACCATAATCTGAAGATGCTCCGGTGCTATGCGGTTTGTTATCTCAACGGCCTCATCCAAATTTTTTACCTTTATAGCCGTTACGCCTTTAAGGTCATCTTTAATAGCATTTATCAAAATCTTGGAAGGTGTTATTAAAAAAGAAACGCCCATAAGGTGTTCGCTTTGAGCCAAAAGGTCTGCTTTGACAAACTCCGGATTGGTATACTGGTTGGCTATAACCACCACTTCGCTTGGCCCGGCTACCATATCAATATCCACATATCCAAAGACTTGCCTCTTGGCCTCAGAGACGTAAGGGTTTCCCGGACCTATGATTTTATCCACCCTTGGAACAGTTTTGGTTCCAAAAGCCAGGGCGGCAACAGCCTGCGCCCCACCCATTTTATAAATTTCTTTTACAGCCAGCAGATTGGCCACGGCTAAAATATATGGATCGACTGTCCCGAATTTATTGGGAGGAGTAGCTAAGACTATTTCTTTAACGCCTGCCAGTTTGGCCAGCGAAACGCTCATATAAACGCTGGAGACAAGGGGAGCGCTTGCGGCCGGCACATATATGCCTACCCGCTCAAGAGGTTGATATTTCTGTTTTAAAGTAATACCGTCAGCCTCTTTAATCTTCCACGATTTTTTTAACTGCTTTTTATAAAACCTGGTTATATTTTCTATGGCTAATTTAAGAATATTAATAAATTTGGGGTCCATATTTTGATAAGAGGCATTTATTTCACTTTCACTGACTCTTATCTGTCTGGGTGTTAACTTTAGACCATCGAACTTCATGGTATATTTTATCAGGGCTTCATCGCCGTTATTCTTTACATCTTCGACAATCTTTCTGACCTTATTTTCTACTATCTTCTTTCTCTTATCCTGCCTGTTATATATCTTTTCAAGTGCAGCCTTAGAATATTTTATAACTCTCACTTTAAATACCCCCTGATGATTTTGGGCAACTCTTCAATAAATTTACCTAATTTCTCGCTATTTTTCACTCCACCCTGGGCGAAATCCGCCCGACCACCGCCGGAACCGCTTAAATTCTTCACAATTTCTTTGCTTAATATATTAGCGCTCAATCCCCTGGCAATATTGTCTTTAGAAATAGAAATAACAAAATATATATTTTTTCTTTCATCAAATTTCGAAAAAAGAATAATCACATAAGAACTTAGTTCGCGTTCAATAGCTTTAGATATGCTTCTTAAAGTATCCGGGCTTAAATTAAAATATTCTTTAATTATCAAGCCATTATCTGCGGCGCAACCTGTAATCTCTCCAATTTTGCTATTTATATTTTTATCTCTTAGGCGAATTAAATCTTTTTTCTTTTTTTCCAATTCCCGCTTTAATTTTTCAATTTTTGAAATCTCTTCTTTCTCTTTCATTTTCTTGACCGCTGAGTCTCCGCAAACCGCCTCTATCCTGCGTACTCCTGCCGAAACGCCACTTTCTCTAATAATTTTAAACAACCCGGCAACTCCTGTAAAATCAAGGTGTGTTCCACCGCATAGCTCTTTGCTTATCTTATTAATTACTATCATTCTCACTACTTCACCATATTTTTCTCCAAATAAAGCTATGGCACCTAGATCAATGGCCTCTGCCTTACTTAAAATTTTAGCCTCAACTTTAAAATTGGTTTTTATATATTCATTCACAAGGTCATCAACTTTCTGTAATTGTTTTTCATCTACAGGTTCAAAATGCGTAAAATCAAAACGTAATCTATCACAACTAACACTGGAGCCGGCCTGTTCAACATGTTCACCCAAAACACACTTTAAGGCACTTTGGAGAAGATGAGTGGCGGTATGATGCTTAGCTATGTTTATTCGCCTTTTTTCATCTATCTCTGCTAAAACCTTATCCCCTGCTTCAAGTTTTCCCTTTTGCATGCATCCAAGGTGTAAAATAATGTCATTATAAATTTTTGTATTTTCAACTTTAAAAACAGAATCTCCGGTTAAAATTTCTCCTTTATCGGAAGCCTGGCCGCCTTTCTCTGCGTAAAAAGGGGATTTATCAAGCACCAGTATGCCTTTCTGTCCTTCTATGAGTGCCTTTTTTCTATTATCCTCTTCGAGAATTAAAAGTATTTTTGCTTCCGCTTTAATGGTTTCGTATCCCAAAAATTGCGTTTTTTTAATTCCGCCCAAGGAATTAGCCAAACCCCCCGCAAATATCTCTCCCTTCATTTTACTGCCTGCCTTAGAAAGATCTTTGCGGCGGGTAAAGTGTGTAGTAAAACTCTCCTCATCGATTTCTAAGTTAAATAATTTTTTAGCCATTTCTTTCGAAACAGCAAGTGGTAAACCAAAAGTATCATAAAGCTCAAAAGCAGCTGTACCTGTGTTAATCCCAGGTTGAGAAAACTTAGACTCAACCAAATTCTTGGCATTTCTTAAAACATCTAAAAAACGCTTTTCTTCAGAAAGTATTATGCTGCTGATGTTTTCCTGCCTCTTTTTAAGCTCCGGATAAGGATTATGCATCATTTGAGCAATTACAGGAACAATTTTATATAAAAACGGCTCTTTTTTGCCTAAATTACGCGCATGCATTGAAGATTTTCTTATGAGTTTTCTTATTACATATCCGCGTTCTTCGTTGGAAGGTAAAATATTTTCACAAATTGCAAAGGTAACCGCGCGTATATGATCGCAGATGCAATAAATATCCGCCTTTTTTTTAATATCTTTTTCATAGTTTGCACCGGTCTCAGAGCAGATAAAATCCACAATAGGCCTTAAAATATCAATTTCAAAATTTGTCAACACCCCCTGCATGACAGCCGCCATTCTTTCAAGCCCCATGCCGGTATCAATATTTTTATTCGGCAGCGGCTCTAATTTACCGCCTTCCTTTCTCTCAAATTGCGTAAAAACTAAATTCCAAATTTCTACAAACCGCCCGCAGCTACAGGCCGGTGAACAGCTATCTCTCCGGCATCCAGCATCCTTTCCCTGATCGTAAAAAATTTCAGAACACGGACCGCATGGCCCGTTTGGACCTTTTTTAATAGCATTAGAAGGCCAAAAGTTCTCTACTTCACCCAGCTTGACTATCTTTTCTCTTGAGACTCCTATTGTCTTGTGCCAATAATTAAAAGCTTCTTCATCTTTTTTGTAAACTGAAATCCACAATTTCTCACTGGGTAGATTTAGTTCCTTGATTAAAAATTCCCAAGCCCAGACAATAGCTTCCTTTTTAAAATAATCGCCGAAAGAAAAATTTCCCAACATTTCAAAAAAAGTGTGATGAGCAGGTGTTTTTCCTACCTTTTCCAGGTCATCTGTCCGCAGGCATTTTTGAGCGGTAGCAGCTCTCTTAAAACTTCCCACATTGCCTCTAAACTGTTCCTTAAACTGATTCATGCCGGCACCCGTAAAAAGCAAAGTAGGGTCATCCTCGGGAACCAGTGAAGCGCTGGATAAAACCTTATGGTCTTTCTTTTTGAAAAATGAAAGGTATTTTTTTCTTAAAATATCGGTTTTCAATTAGTTATCCTCTTCATCTTGTGCATAAAAATTTTTAAAGACCTCGTGCATAACAGAAAAAACTACCTCACTTGAAAAGCCCCTCCGTCGCAAATAATCATAAAGTCGGCGTCTTAATTTCTCTTTATCTCTAAGCTTTGATAAGCTAATCTTCTTTCTGGCAAGACCAAGTGCCACTTTTTTTAAGTTATACTCATTTTTTAAATTATCAAGGACCTCTTCTATTATTTTAGGATTAATTCCTTTCCCTATTAACTCGTATTTTAATTTAAGGGGGCCTGAAGGTTTAAGCACCATCCTCGTGTTTACCCAGGCCTGCGCAAAACTCACATCGTCAATTAATCTGACTCCTTTAAGATAAAGGAGCAGTTGATCGGTGATACCTTGAGAAAACTTTTTTAATTCAAGCTTATCTCTTAATTCTTTCTCACTGCGCTGTCTGAAATTCAGCAAGCGCAGGGAAAAATTAAGGGCTTTCTCGAAACTCCTATCCTTAACCACTTTATTCTTCTTTTATTAGCAAATAACCTCTCTGTCTTCACACTAAAATATTACCCTATAATGTTCAGTTGGATTTTGCTTTTTTGTTTTCCTTAGCGGCTTCTGCTTCGTAATCTCTTATTTTTTTCTCAAGTTCATCGAGTAATTTCTTATTTTGCTTTAAGAATTGTCTTACAGATTCTTTGCCCTGACCTATTTTTTCTCCCTGGTATGAAAACCATGCACCTGACTGTTTAATTATGTTCCGTTCAACAGACATATCAAGAAGGCAATTAGCACGGGAGATGCCCTCATCATACATAATATCAAATTCAGCCTTTCTAAAAGGTGGGGCAATCTTATTTTTGACTATCTTGGCCCGAACACGATTTCCAATAACAGTTTCTCCTTGTTTTATGGAAGCCAAACGCCTTAAATCAATCCTAATTGAAGAATAAAATTTAAGCGCCCGGCCGCCTGGGGTAGTTTCAGGCGAACCAAACATAATTCCGATTTTCATCCTTATTTGATTTATAAAGACTACGGTGGTCTTTGATTTGCTTATAGCGCCTGTCAATTTTCTCAGAGCCTGGGACATTAATCGAGCCTGAAGGCCAATTTGCATCTGACCCATCTCCCCTTCGATTTCCGCACGGGGTGTCAAGGCAGCCACAGAATCAATAGCAATTACATCCACGGCATTACTTCTTACAAGAGTCTCAGTAATTTCCAGAGCTTGTTCTCCGGTATCCGGTTGAGACATCAAAAGGTCATCAAGGTTTACACCAATTTTCTTAGCATAGGTAGCATCAAAGGCATGTTCTGCATCAATAAAAGCAGCTACACCTCCCTTGCGTTGAGCTTCTCTAATAACGGTTAAGGTCAGAGTGGTTTTCCCGGAAGCCTCCGGCCCAAATATTTCAACTACTCTACCTCTTGGTACTCCGCCTACGCCGAGGGCAAAATCCAGGGAAAGTGCCCCGGAAGATATAGCTGGAATATCAATTTTTACGTCCTGGCCAAGTTTCATAATTGACCCTTTTCCAAACTGTTTTTCTATCTGGGATAAAGCCAACTCAAGGGCCTTTTGACGTCCAGACTGCTGGTTTTCTTTTTCTTTAGCCATAATTAATTCTCCTTGGTTTTTTAGTTTCTAAATCATGATTAGACTCTTCCTTAGGCCCTTCCTTCAAAGGAATTAGTAAAGTCTATCCCTGTGGATTAACCTGTAAGTTAACAGGTTTTCATTATACAATTGCCCTCTTTTTTTGTAAAGGAAAAAATGTTGAAAAAAAGCATTAAGCAGCTATAATATTAATAGTTATTAATAGTTATAATAAAAGTTAATGAAGTGCTTATTGAAGAAAATCATGAAAACGGAAATTATAGCCATAGGAACCGAAATTCTTTCAGGAGACCTGATAAATACTAATACGCCTTATCTTAATAAAAAGTTAAGTGACATCGGGCTTGAAGTTTCTTCTAACTCGGAAGTTCCTGATAAGCTGGGGCAGTTAAAAAATGCCCTTAAAACCTCTACAGAGAGATCTGATATTGTCATTACTGTTGGAGGTCTGGGGCCTACAGAAGATGACATAACCCTTAAGGCTATTGCCGGGGCGCTGGGTCGCAGGCTTATTTTTAACAAAACTGTCAGCGAGTGGATAAGGGGGCATTTTAAAAAAAGAAAATTAAAGTGTTCTAAAATAAACTTTAAACAAGCCTATGTCCCGGAAGAAACGATGTGCCTCCCCAATAAAATAGGTACTGCTCCGGGGCTCTTAATCAAAATTGCTAAAGGTCGATTTTTAATCGCGTTGCCCGGGCCTCCCGGGGAATTAAAATCTATCTTTGAAAACAGCGTGCTTCCTTTCCTTAAGACTAACAGAAAAACTAAAAAAGTTATAACATCGCGCATCATCAAAACCACCGGCTTACCAGAATCACAGGTAGCTGCAAAAATAAAAGGCCTCATGCGATTAAGAGGCGATATAACTATGGGCAGCTATCCTCATCCACATGAAGTTGATTTAAAAATTACCGCCATAGCCCCTTCTAAAAAGGAAGCTGATAAAAAAATAAATAAAATCCATAATATTCTCAAGAAAAGATTAGGGCCTATTTGCTTCGGCATAAACGAAGATACTATAGAATCTGTAATTGGAAAACTGCTTACTTCGAAGAAGAAAACGCTCTCTGTTGCGGAATCTTGCACCGGGGGATTGCTCTCAAATCGCATCACCGACATCCCGGGGAGCTCAAATTATTTTATTTCAGGCGTTGTGGCTTATTCCAATACGGAAAAAATAAGAATTTTAAAAATAAAGAAAGAAACTTTAAAAAAATACGGAGCCGTGAGTTGCCAGGTAGCAAAAAGCATGGCCAAAAATTTGCGCCAGATGTGCGGGGCAGATTACTCACTTTCCATCACGGGTATCACCGGCCCCAGCGGAGCTACTAACAAAAAACCGGTAGGTTTAGCATATATCGGGTTGGCAGACAAAAAAGGTTGCCGGGTTAAAAAATTTTTATTTCTTGGTAGCCGGCATGCGATAAAATTACAAATAAGTCAAGTCGCTCTTGACATGCTCAGAAAGAGCCTGATATAAGCTATGAATAGTGTAATACGTTCGTTTATTGCTATTGACATACCGCAAGTTGTTACAGAAAAATTCTATAGGCTTTCATTAAGCATAAAGTCCGAAGTCAAGGACCTACGCCCCACTCTTCCTCAAAATATACATCTTACCTTAAAATTTCTGGGCAATGTCGAAGCGCTCTTAATTGAACAAATTAAAAATGTCCTCGATAACACCGCCGGAAATTCTAAAAAAATTGAAATGCAATTTGGAAAAATAGGAGCTTTCCCTAATCTTAAATCCCCCAGGGTTCTGTGGATAGCGCCCCAGAGAGGAGCAGAGGCTATCAAAGAACTTAAAGAAAAACTGGATAATCAATTGTTTGCACTGGGGATAAAAAAAGACGACAAAATTTTTAAAACCCACATAACTATTGCCAGATTAAAAAAAAGAAAGGCGGGATTAGATTTTAAGCATCTTTTAAACTCTAAAGTTGATATCAAGGATGAGATAACTATTGGCACTATACATCTTTATAAAAGCTCACTTACTCCCAAAGGTCCCATTTATACAAAACTACATTCCTCACCTTTTAAGAATTAACGTGATGTGTTGAAAAACTCGCACGCGGCGTTAAGAGCTGATAAAAAACATTGTTGCTTGTACAACTAAAATGGTATAAAGCGCAGCTCCACAATCATCGAGCATAACGCCTGCGGAACCACTCAATTTTTCTATTTCCTTTATTGGCCAAAATTTTAGCATATCCATTAGCCTGAAAATAACAAAAGCCAGTATAAGCAAAGGCAGCGTGGGTTTGATAAAAACCAAAACCAGCAGCATAGCAAAAAATTCATCAATGACTATGCATTTTGGGTCTTTTTTCTTAAATATTTTTTCGGCCAATCCGGAAAATGCAAAACCAAGTATTCCTGATATAATCATTAAAGAAAAAATAAATATTTTATTACTGTAGCCAAAATAAAAAATTAAAAGTGCAGCAAAGCTGGCAGCGGTGCCTGGAATATGGGGCGTAAATCCAATATAAAAAACGCTAACTATTAACTTAACTATGTTTTTCACCCTCTTAGAATTTCCCATTTTATTTGCCCTAATTTAAACTTATTAACATAATGGTGTGATATTCTGTAATGATTCCCATTTAGCCCGTTATAATTCTAACGGGGTTCATTTTTGAAGTCTTTTAACAAAAAGGCATTTTTGGCAATATAATTAATGCCTGAAATTATAGTAAGAGAGATAACTAGCAGCATCAATATATAAATAAGAAAAGCACTCCTAATCTGAAAAGACTCTGAGTAAAAACCTATTTTTATACTAATTTCTTTGAATATTAAAAATGCTAAAATCAAAAAAATAGCTACATAACTTGAAATAGTCTTGTGTTTCCCAATGCGTTGGGCGTGAATAACTTTTCCTCTTGCAAGCGCAAAAATCCTCAAACTCGTCACTACAAATTCTCTAATCAAAATTAGCACCACCATCCAAACTTCCACCAGACCCAATTGAGCGAAAGCTATAAAGGCGGAGATAACCAGGATCTTATCGGCAATGGGGTCCATAAGTTTGCCGAAAGTTGTTACCTCATAGTTTTTTCTTGCCAGATATCCATCTAAGTAATCAGTAAAGCAGGCCAGGCTAAAAATAAGCATCGCACCTATTTTCGGAAAGAGACCACTCGCTTTCATTAAGAAAATAAAAACAAAAGTAAGCAGAATTCGAGAGATAGTTATCTTATTCGGTAAATTCATCTTTATAAAAATTGGTTTCGTACCCGCCCTACTAAATCGTACTCAAGTGTATCAATTATTTCAACTTCAACCATTGAGCCCGGTTTCAATTTCCTACCCTCATAGATATAAACAATTCCATCTACTTCAGGTGCATCGAACTCGGTTCTCCCGAGACTAAAATCCGCTTTCAGCCCGTTAGAAATCCCGGCTGCTGACCAGGCATTTGCTTTTGGCGAATTATTTCTAATGGGGTTCACTTCATCTATAATAACTTTTAATTTTCTTCCCAGAAATTCCTTATTTAACTCTTTGGCTATATCTCTTTGCAACATAAAAGCTTCTTTAAACCTTTTCTCCTTTACGCTCTTAAGAATCTGACCTTTGTATGAGGCGGCGGGTGTACCTTCTTCTTTTGAATATCTAAAAATGCCGAGGCGTTCAAACTTAGCCCACTTAATAAAGCGGAGTAATTCCTCAAAATCTTTTTCCTCTTCACCCGGAAAACCAACCACCAGGCTTGTGCGCAGACAAAGGCCTTTGATTGAATTTCTCAAAGTTTTAATTAAATTAATTATATCTTCTTTGTGTGTGGTTCTATTCATTAACCTTAGAATTTTCTGGCTTATATGCTGAACCGGAATATCAATATATTTACATATCTTTGGAGAGCAAGCTATGATATCAATTAAATCTTCATTAAAACTAGCCGGGTAAGCATAGAGTAGTCTTATCCACTCGATACCTTCTATTTTTACTAATTCTTTAAGCAGGCGCCCCAAAGAAACTTTACCGTATAAATCAAAACCGTAATAAGTAGTGTCCTGACCGACAATATTGAATTCCCTGCATCCTTGATGCGTAAGCTTCTCGGCTTCACTAATGATATCTTCTATTGGGCGGCTTCTGTATTTTCCCCTCAGCTTAGGAATTATACAATAAGAACAATTCTGTCGGCATCCTTCGGAAATCTTCAAATAGCTGGTATAATTAGGCGTTAGTAAATAGCGGGGAAATTCGTTTGTATATATAAAGCCCTTATCTTCAAAACAACAAAAAACGCGTTCGCCTCCCAGGACTCTCCTAACAACTTTATCTATCTTTGGTATCTCGTTTGTCCCCAGAAATCCGTCAACTTCAGGCAATTCCTTCATTAACTTTCTGCCAAAACGTTGAACAAAACACCCCGAGACAATAACTTTTTCTAACATTGCCGCTTCCTTAAGCCGGCAAAGGTTAAAAATAGTATCAATGGTTTCCTGTGTAGCCTCATCAATAAAAGTACAGCTATTAACAACGGCTAACCGGCAGTTTTCAGGTTCATTGACAATCTCAAAACCTTCTTTTTCTAAAATACCAAGCATGACCTCTGAATCAACAAGATTGCGGGGGCAACCCAAACTTAAAAAATAGATTTTTTTATTCACCCCGTTAGAAATTTTCCTTTTCTCCGGTTTATGTAATTCAAACATCTATTTTACTCCTGTGGCTAAAAGAATAAGGCAAACTGCTGCAAAAATTCTAATGGGGTTCACATAAATAAATATCCCGCTTATAGCTAAAAGCGGGATAAAGTTTTCTTTATAACAACTTAATTATTTCCCGCCAATTTTCATTCCCTGACGGGTAATAATTACATTTTTTATTACGCCAGTGCCCGGAGAACCAAGATGTCTGCCATTTAATTCTAGCTCAAGAGCATTGCCATCACCAATCCATAGCTCAATTGAATCATCTGCCAACCAACGTTCTATGTCTCCTTTTTTTAAAACATCTTCAAAAACTACCTTGCCATCAGATTTAACCTGCGTC
>CAYUDR010000008.1:0-20201 GCA_964443705.1 uncultured Planctomycetia bacterium
GGTTACGAACTGACTTGCGTTTCCGCAAGAGTCGGACTATCTCTTCACCCCGAAATTTCGGGGTGGCGGGTGTATAGTCTCTGCACTCAGGTTATCTAACCCTAGCTCAGGATTGCCGTCGTCTCTACGTTACGGTTTCCCTGACTTAGCCCACTTTTCACTCTAGCGTTACCGCCAGAGGCTGCTAATTTAGCATGAAGCTCGCGATGACAATTGGCACAGACCATTATACATTTATCCAGCTCTTCCTTAACTCGCTTCCAACTTCTAGTATATCCTTTATCAGATATGCTAAAGTCCTTATCAGAAGAATTGTTGTGATGAAATTCAAGAGCTTCCATACAGCGATCATAGCCACATATCTCACACCGACCGTCTTTATATTCAACTGCCATTTGTCGAATCTTCTTGCGTCTTTTATGAACAGCTCTTATAAGATATTGGCGCTTATCACTGTATGTCCGTCGGTCTATTTTTTTAGCCAATTGTCACCTCCTTTCGCACTTCATGCTTGTCCGCATTGCGCCGAGTTATTTGCGCTCGACGCTTTGCGTCTCTCGTGCACAGCCACCTGCTCTACCAACTGAGCTACCGGGGAACATTAAAAAATAAAATATCAAAGTTAAAAACAAAAAATTCTCACTTTCCGTGAGAGATTTATTTAAAAAAATTAAGATCTTTCTATTTAATGAATCTGGGGCCTGCCGCTTCTATAGAGATGCCTGGATGTTTTTATTTCAACATCAGTGTATCTCTTTCTGGAAGAGTAAAGATGCGAAACTATGTCCTCTTTTAAGCGGTCAACGGCCTCCTGTTCCGTTTCTCCGTTTGAAAATAAACTTAGCTCAGGACAAGCGGCTAAAAAACAATTATCATCTCCTTTATAAACCTCAATACTAATATACATTTAAATAATCTCTATTTAATTAAAATTATATCAACGAATTATATTAAAGTCAATAATTAGTTTGCGTGTGCCGGCCTATAATTAAATGCTAATTCTATTTTCAAGGGCTTTGCCAAGAGTAACTTCATCGGAGTAATTGAGTTCAGCCCCTACCGGCATGCCGGTAGCCAGTCGGGATAATTTTATCCTGTATGGCCTTAAAACCTTGGCTAAATAAAGAGCGGTTATCTCTCCTTCCGTATCTGAGCTGGTGGCAATGATAACTTCTTTTATCTTATTATTTTTTACTCTTGAAATGAGTTCTTTTATTCTCAGTTCATGCGGCCCTATGCCATCAAGAGGAGCAATAGAACCTAAAAGTACATGATAAAGCCCATCATAGATACCTGTTTTTTCAACAGAAAGTACATCATTCGGTTCCTCAACCACACAAACTTGACTTTTATCGCGCAAGTCATCCTGGCATATCCGGCAAATTTTCTCTTCGCTTAAATTACCGCAAATTTTACAATAGGTCAGTTTCTCTTTGGCCTCAATTATGGCCCTGGACAAATTATTAACTTCATCTTTCGAGGAACGAAGGATATGAAAAGCAAATCTTTCAGCGCTCTTAGGCCCTACACCGGGCAGCTTAGATAATTCTCTAACTAATCTATTAAGAGATTTACTAAATTCTAACTTCCTTTTCATTTATTCTACTATCCTGCCGCCGAAAATTTTAAGGGCTGAATCAACTATAGAATTGGCTGGTTTTTCCTTTTCAGCTCTGCCTTTTTCTGCCTGTAAGCTTTTCTTGGGGACTTCTTCTGACTTAATAAAAGACGTTTTTATTTTTTTATCAAAAAATTCGCTTAGTTTTTTCTCAACTAAGTCTTTGTTTTCCTTTTTTTGCAAATAATCTATATGAAAATTCCCTTCGTTGTGAAAACCGATAATAAAATGATTACTCTCCACTTTTAAAATCTTGCCTTCTGAGAGATACAATCCAGTTAATAAACTTTCATTTTTCACGCCCTCAAGAAAAGCCGGCCACTGGCTGCTTATTTCCTGCGGAATATTTAACTTTGAAACCTCAACCCGATCTGAATTTTTTATTTGCTCCTCGTTTTTTTTCAATTTAGGCACAGGATATGGTGGGACTTCTTTGTTGTTTTTGAATAAAATATCTTTTTTTTCGTTAAGACTCCGGCCATGAGATTGTTTGAGGCGATCTTGTGAATTTTCCTCCGGGTTTAAACTTTTAAGTTCATCTAAAATTTGTGGCAGCGATTTTAACTGCGAGAGGTGTGTCAATTTAACAGCGGCCACTTCAAGCGGGATACGCATATCACTTGAGCGCCGCATCACTTCCTGGGCAGCTACAAGAATAGAAAAACTATAAAGCAAATCCTGCTGTGTGAAATTTTCAGAGGCCTTTATTAATTTTTTGATATTGTCCGGCGTTTGAGAAACAAGGCTCTTTAAATCTTTGCTTGCCTTTAAAATAATTAGGTTTCTAAAGTGCCCAATTAAACCAGCCATAAATTGATATAGATCTTTACCGTCTAAAATAATACGATTAATTAATTCCAGAACTGCTCTCGCATCTTTGCGAATAATATCTTCAGTAAAACCAAAATAAACCTCGCTATCAACCATCCCAAGCAATGAGGCTACATCGCCGGATGCAATCTTGCCTTTTTTGTAAGAAATTAACTGATCCAGTATGGATTCTGCATCTCTCATACTTCCGTCACTGGCAGAAGCAACATTAAAAAAAGCCGCCTCTTCTATCTCTATCTTCTCTGCCATGGCAATTTTCTTTAATTTCAAAATAATCTCCTGCATAGATATTCTTTTAAAATCAAAACGCTGACATCGAGAGATAATGGTCGGCAAAACTTTGTGCGCCTGGGTGGTGGCAAAAATAAATTTAACATGTGCCGGGGGTTCTTCTAAGGTCTTAAGCAAGGCATTGAAAGCCGATTTGGAAAGCATATGCACTTCATCGATAATATAGATTTTAAACCTGCCTGAAGAAGGGCTTAATTTTACATTCTCTCTTAAATCTCTAATCTGTTCAACGCTAGTATTGGAGGCCCCGTCTATCTCAAGAACATCCATGCTGGTGGAATTTGTGATTTCTTTGCAGGAAGTGCATTTATTGCAAGGTGTAGCTATGGGGCCTTTTACACAATTAAGGGCTTTGGCAAAAATTCTGGCAGTAGAAGTCTTGCCAATACCGCGCGGGCCTGTAAAAAGATAGGCGTGGGCAACCCTACCAGAAGTTATAGCATTTTTAAGAGTAATCGTTATATGATCCTGGCCAACAATTTCTTCAAAAAGCTGCGGTCTCCATTTTCTTGCAAAAACGAGGTATGACATTTATTTTATTTTAACTCAGGACTTCTAAATAAAGTATTTTAGGGTTTGAGGCCCGCCATTAAAAGAAGAATCAAAGCAGCCATTATGCCAGCGTTAAATAACATTCCGAGGAAACAAAATAATCTTCTTCTGTAGGGATTAAAAAGTCCGGCCAGCCCAATTGCTACTCCGACAGTCAAAAATATTATATCAGCAAAAATGAAAAGGCCGAGCAAAATCATAAAGATGCTATTTGCATCTATGCCACAACGATTAAAAAAAGCGGCCGTAGCTACAAGAATAAAGGTAACAAAAAAGCCAATTACGCCCACTGTTGCGCTTATAATACCAAGCTTGCTATGTTGTAATCTATCCATATCAGTTTATCTTTCAATTTTTTCCGATTATATTATATCAAAAATCCTAAAGAAGGCAAGAGATTATAAGCTGGGCCGGGGAAAAAATAATTTTTTTCAGTCTTTTACAAAAAGCATTAGGTTCTATCGAGAGCATTGATCTGTTTTTGCAGTTCTATAATTTTTGTGGATATCCATTTATTAAGACTCTTAGTCTCGATAAATCCTTCTATTTTGTGGTCTTTATCAACTATAGGAAGGTATTCGATATTATGGCTATTTAATATTTCCTTAACTTCAGACAGAGGCGTCTCGGCAGAAGCTGTAGCTGCAACTGGCTCCATTAAATCATAGGCTAAAATAAGTTCTCCTATGTCTGTCTCTAAAAAAGTTTTCTTTATTCCTTCAACAGTTATAATGCCGCATAACTTTTTGTTTTTATCTACCACCGGATAATATAAATTATCGCTTTCACTAAATATTTTCAAGATATCCTCCAACCGCATATTCTCATATACGAGCGGTGGGTTCTTATCCATAGCCTCTTTGGCTTTGGTTTTTTGAATAATATCCTCTTCTGTAATATTCAGACCCACTTCCCCTGCTTTTTTGACCGCAAATTCAGTAAAAGGAGGTCCTAAAATTTGAGTAGCAAAGGTGGTAGTGGTTACAACAATCACTACTGTATTAGCGATATCTCCCGGGAAATACTGAGCAACTAAAATAGATAAACCTATGGCTACGCCCGCCTGGCTAAAAAGGGACAATGGTAGGTATTTTAAAACTGTGATTGGCGCTTTAGATAAGCGTGCTCCCATATATGAACCTATCATCTTGCCGGTCATTCCACAGGTAAGATAGACAAAAACTAAAAATAGAATGCCTAAAGCCATATGGCCGAGTTGCAATCTTGCCCCAATTAAAACAAAAAACAGCACATAAATAGGAGAAGCAAATCCCCCAACCATACTAAAGGCCTCTTTGGTTTTCTGGGGTGCAAAATTAACAAGCACTATTCCCAGGGTCATAACCGCCAAAAGCATGCTTACACCCATTGCCAGAGATAAACCTATAACCAGAAGTACCATGCCCAAAGAAAAAGCCAATGTTCTCTCTTTCTCTATCTGTCTTTTAAGTATTCTGCTTAAAGCCAGGCCCGATAAAAGACCTACAACTACAGCTCCTGCTATTTTATAAAAAGAATGCAGGATGGTTTTCAAAATTCCTCCTCCCACACTGCTGCCAAGCAAAATCTCTACTATGCTACAAGCCATCGCAAACAGCAATAAGGCCAATGCATCATCTAAAACAACAATGCCTAAAATGGTGGAGGTTAAAGGGCCCCGTGTTTTATATTCGCGAAGCACAGAGCTTGTGGTAGCCGGGTCCGTGGCAGAGGCAATCGCGCCCAATAAAAGTCCCAGTGCCCATGGAAAAGGGCCGGCTCCAAACAAAAAACTTCCCACAATGCCTATAAACAAAGTAACCAATAAAAAAGGAGTGATTCCTTCACATAACAGAATGCACATAAAGCGTTTTCCATATTTTAGAAAAACCTCTTTTTTTAATTCACCGCCAATTATAAAACCAATTAGTCCTAAGGCAAAGTAGTTAAAGGGTTCTAAGACTTTAACGGTGTTATTGTCGATAATGTTAAATCCTGATTGACCGATTAAAATGCCGATGGCTATATAACCCACCACCTGGGGAATGCGCAATTTTTCAAACAGGCGGCCGCCTATAGTTCCACCGAACAAAGCCAAGCCCAGAAGCAACAACATATTCAGGTGAAAAAAAGATATTTTATCTAAAATATGAGTTAACGATTCAGGCATCACTTACTCCCTGAAAAATTTATTTTTCTCAACCATCTTTTTTTAAAACCCGGCATCTTAAAATCACTGAAGCATCAGTTGATAATATCTGCTTATGGATTTAAGAGCATTGACAAGCAAGCTTCCCAATAAATAACTTATAATAACGACGATAATGGTTATAATTATTTTTTTCTTGCGACTAAAGGTAGGATGAAGCCAGATTAAGGGTAAAACAAGGGGCCCGATACATAGAAAGGTAATTACTAAAAAGTAGGTTTTAAAATACCATTTCTCTTGCGGTTTTTTCTCTAAAAATTCTCCACAATACCTGCATTTAATAGCGTCATCTTGAATTTCTTCTGCGCAATAAGGACATTTTTTCACTTAAACTTCCTCCGATTTTAAAACCCCACTCATATTCCTTTCTCCCCACATCATAGCTAACGGAGAGATTAGGAGTCTATTAAGCACAATTAGAATAAGCCTATACTAATTAACTAAAAATGGGAGTTGACCCCTTTTCATTTATGATACATACTCAATAAGTTTCTTGGCGATTTCTATGTGCTTTATCTCATCATCTCGTATGGAAAGTAGCTTCTCTTTTATATCTTCATCATCAAGGCAATCGATATAATGGTCGTAAAAATGCCTGGCCCTTTCCTCGCAGGCTAATATTTTCTGGAATCTTTCTAGTAATATTTTAATATTCATTTCTCGTGCTATTTTCTATTTCTTTAATCATTTTATCGAGCATCTCTTTATGTCTTGAGGAATCACGATATAACAAGAAAAGTGCTTTATTTATCTCTTTCTTTTTGCCTTCTTTCAAATCTTCTGTTTGGCTTACCAAGGCCTCACTGAATTTGGAATACAGGGTCACCATTCCTTCTTCAACATATATCAATTCATTTAGTCCCGCAAGAAGCCTTTCTCTCGTAATCATTTTCCCATCCCTGGTTAAATACAGATACCTGAAAACAATTAAAATCTAAAGGTATTAATAATTTTCGCAAAGTAACTCGTAAAACCCCTGTGGATGCGCACAGGCCGGGCACTCGTTGGGTGCGCTTTTGCCTTCGTGGACATATCCACAATTACGGCATTTCCATTTCACTATGGCATTTTTTTCAAACACCTTGTCGTCTTTTATATTTTTTAATAGTTTTCTGTATCGCTTCTCATGCTGTTCTTCTACTTTTGCTATTTCCTTAAATTGCCTGGCTATTTTTTCAAAGCCTTCTTCTCTTGCTGTATCTTCTGCCTCTTTGTAAAGTTTCATCCATTCAAGGTTCTCTCCATTCGCTGCGGCTTCCAGGTTCGCCGCAGTATCTCCTATAACCCCCGCCGGATAGCTTGCTGTAATCTCTGCCTCTCCGCCTTCTAATAGCTTAAAAAATCTCTTGGCATGTTCTTTTTCGTTCTCGGCCGTCTCTAAGAATATAGCCGCTATCTGCTCATAGCCTGCCTTTTTTGCCGCAGAGGCAAAATAGGTATAGCGATTTCTTGCCTGTGATTCTCCTGCAAAAGAAGCTAAGAGATTCTTCTCAGTTTTTGTTCCTTTTATTTTAGCCATCTTTATTCTCCTGCTTTATTTATTTTTCCACAATCCGTGGATATTGCAGAACTCCCGCACTTCTAATACATCCGATTTTGGGGTGCAGTATTTTGCCTCGGGAGCCTCGCCTGGCCTTAACTCTACACGCATAATCTCCTTTTCAGTCAAAACTTCAATAAATTTGATGTAATGTTCTTCTTCCATCGGATGTTCGATGCTTCCAATTTTTACTTTTATGCCCTTATCGGTCTCTTCTACTACCGGAACGTGTTTTTCTTCTCCCTCATCTTCGGTTTTTGCTTCCAGCTTTACCATGGGTTTGCCACAACATACCAGGGCGGGCGCCCCCTCATACACAACCTCAACAACATTTCCACATATCTCACATTGATAGAGTTCTCTTAGTTTTGTCATCTCCCCCCCCTCCTTATCAAATTATTTCTGATCAGTTAACAGTATGTGGTCGGATTCTATCTGCATTAAAGCCTTGAAGAATTCTTTAATGTCTTCTTCGGATGCTTGACTAGATGCTTGCCCATAAAATTTAACAGCATTTCTTTCGCGTCTATTGGCTTCTTCTATATTCGCCTGATCCGAATCAAGTGCTTTATCAGAGCCTATATCTGAGTCTGGCCTCTGAATCTTCAAATGCTTGCAAATAGCAGAGGCGTGTTCTCTTTCAACTTTCGACAATCCCTTAAACATGCTTGAAACATAAACATCTTTGCTTTTTTCTGAAATAGCCTTATAAAAATTTGTGTTGTTTATCTCTAATTCTAACGCTTTCTTTAAATTTTCCTTGGTTGTGCCAGACAAAACTTCACTATGTAATAGTTTCCATTCCTCAGCTAAAACAAAATAATTTTCATGTGCGCCACAGAAGGGGCAGCTCTCGGGCTTCTCTGTGCCTATATACACCTCGCCGCATATGCGGCAACGATATACTTTCATATAATTTCTCTCCTTCTTAGTTTTAGTTCTTTTTAATCAATATTAATTTATTTTCTCAAATTTGTCCTTAGTCGCTCCGCAAACCGGGCAAACCCAGTCATCCGGCAAATTTTCAAAAGAAGTCCCCGGTGAAATCCCGGAACTAGAATCGCCTTTTTCGGGGTCATAAATATACCCACAAACAGTGCATTTATACTTTGCCATTTTGCCCGTTTCTTTTGATTTTATCATATCTTCCTTAATATATGTAGGAGCGTTTTTAGGAGACCTTCCATTTTTTACCTGATGATAATAGGCATAAGTTAAGGGATCTGCTTCTTTTATTATTTGAGCTTCCACGACTTTGCCTATAAAAATAGTATGTGTCCCTGCGTTTATGCTGCCGGTTACTTCACACTCTAAATAACCCAGGCAGTTTTGAATAACTACAGGCGCTTCTGTTATCCCTATTTTATAATCTATATCCTTAAATTTTTCCAATTCTCTGCCGGACCTAAAGCCAAAACGGCCGATAAACTTCATTGGTGTATCACGCTCTAAAATGGATATAGTAAAGACTTTGCTTTGCTGGATAAATTGATGGGTCAAATTCTCTATATTGATACACACGCTAACCTGGGCAGGCTCTGCGGTTACCTGAAAAACGGTATTGGCAATCTGTCCGTTAAATTTATCCTCTTTTCTAGAGCTCACTACATACATCCCATAGCTAATTTTATAAAGCGCTTTTTTATCCATGCTATTGCTCCCCTATTTAAGCTTTTGCTTTTTATTTATTACATATTTATTTTTCTATATGAACGTCTTTTGCACACCGGGCATGGTGCTTTAATTTCATTCGGCTATATATCTGCTTCGGGAAAACATAGGGCGCATTTTACAACAAAATATCCCTTAATTGGGAATATAATTATAATAGCAGTTTAAAAAAATGTTTCAAGGAAAATTGCTTATGATATCTTTAATCGGTAAGAAGCTTTGACCCTTTATAGTGGGCGCCAAATGGGTGCTGGGTTAGGAATACTAAAAATTCTGGCGGAGAGACTGGGAGTCAGATAAGCATAAATTTATAACTCTCCACATATCAATAGGTTATAACTTAAATCTTTGATTGTCAAGCAATTGAGGATTCTACCTGTCTTGCAACTTTTTCTTCTGTTTTCCTGCGTTTTCGCTTTAGTTGGGCACTGTTTGGGCACTAACTCGTTTTATATTATAGTTTTTTTCTTATTGCTTTTTTCTTCGTTAGTATCTTTAAAAACGCATCAACAACATTAGGATCGAATTGAGCACCCGATCCTTCCTAAACCCATCACAAGGAATTAGTAGGTTTTCTCTTCATTTCGTCTTCTTGGATGCTATGTGATCTGCAAAGCCCTTTATCCAATCATTTTCTTTACCAGTTCCCCAGTAAATCGTTGTGTGTGGAAACGGAATCTCGATACCAAGTTCATCGAAACGATTCTTGAGGCGTCTTCTAAATTCTCGCATAACCTCCCATTGTTTAATAGGGAGCGTTTTTATGCGAAATTTAATTGTTACCTGCGAATCACCAAAATCATCCACTCCAAACATTTCAACATCGTCGAGAATCAACCTGCCGAAATATTCATCCTTTCTCATTTCTTTGCCGATTTCCTTAATTACACCCATTACTCGATCCACGTTTTCCTTATAAGCTACGCCTATATCCAAAAGCGCCTGCGCGTATTTCCTTGTATAATTAACCACTGTCTTGATTTCGCCGTTAGGAATAACGATAACCCTCCCTTCGAGATCTCTTAGTGTAGTAATTCGCAAATTAATATCTTCTACTAAACCGCCGTACTCGCCTATCTTAACGACATCGCCGATACGATATTGCCCTTCAAGTAAAATGAAAACTCCATTTATTAAATCCCTAATAAGATATTGTCCGCCGAATCCAAATGCCAAACCAATGATACCGGCACCGGCAAGCAATGGTCCAACACTAATACCGTGGGTTTCCAGCACCATATAAACAACAATACCAATAATAATAAATCCACCGAGCCAATTAAAAAGCTTACTGATGGTTTTTATTCTTAAAGTAAGTGCATCTTCGCGAAGAACATCTTTTTTTGTTATTAAACGTTCAAAGTTCTTTAATCCCAACTTTATCAAAAAGAGTAAAATTACACCAATAAAAATAATAGTAACCGACGTCAAGGTTTTTTCAAGAAAGCTTCTTTTTGCAGCTCTCGCTTTTTTTAAATCTTCTAGCTCTTTTTTAAGCGCATTGACGGTGGCTTGCTGAGCATCAATCTTTTTGTGAGCAAACTCTGCTTTGGATTCGGCTGTTTTAAGTTTTTCTCTGTGAACATCTGCTTCCTTTTCGAGTTTCTTGGCTTCTTTGGCAAGTTGTTTAGTTTCTTTTAAAACTTCTGGCTTTTTTGTAACTTCTGCTTCTTTTTTTAAAGCCTCAAGTTTCTCTCTGGCAATTATTGCCGCTTGTTCTTTTGACTGGATTTCTTTTTCAATGGTTTCTTTTTCCTTAATGCTTTTTTCTGCCTCTTTTTGCGCCGCCTTAACAGTTTCTTCTTTCTCCCTTAAATCCTCTTTAGTTTCTGCCGCTTTCTCCTCAATTTCTTTGATTTCTTCATTACTGGAATCTGAAGTGGGTTTCGTATCGGTTGTTTTTTCTTCTGATACTTCTGAAGTCTTCACGCCAAGATTTGTTGTCGGTCTCACTGCACCCTTTTCCTTTCTGGCAGATATACAGCTGAAATTAAATAACGCAATAAGACTAAGAGAAAAAATACATACAGCTATACTTAAATTCTTTCTCATAAATACTCCTTTTTAGATTTTTATTGCCGCACGATAAAAGAAATAGACCGCAAGCCACCATAAAATTATTCTTTTTTGCTCCACGATATTATCAGGTAAGTTAAAAGTTAGGATTATAGGTTGTTTGGTATAATTATACTTTGATTTTATCGCTTTTACAAGAATATACAAGTAATTTCTCAGTCATATCACACTTTCAATTTATAAGAACCCCTGTTTTTTTTGCAGTAGGCACCAAATGGGTACTAGGAAAGTTCTATTTTTTGATGTGATTGTAACTATATATGCAGCAACTGGTTGGGAATGATAAAAATTCTGGTGGAGAGACTGGGAGTCAAGCAAATACAATTTCATAACTCTCCACCTGATAACATGTTACAACTTAAGTCTTTTGTTGTCAAGTGATTGAGGATTCTACCTGTCTTACAACTTTTTCCTGCGTTTTCCTCTATTTTCGCTTTAGTTGGGCACTATTTGGGCACATTAGAGTTATGTCCATTCTGATGGCTTGGTCAAACTTTGACCATTTCCCAAATCGATGTCATCTGGAAATTGAGCCCCAATAAAATGTTTTTCTCTAATTCTTGAATATGAATCAGCTACTTTCTTCAACGATTCACTTGTTCTGTTGGGTGGAAATAAGAAATGAATTATTTTTAGGGGGAATTTTGCTTTCGTAGCATTTATTGTAGGAATTAGATCACTATCACCCGAGACGATTATCGCCTTTTCATATATATCATCAATTGATGCTTTAAATAAATTTATCGCAATTTGCACATCCGTCTGTTTCTCTTCATAACTCGTGTAAGACTTGCCACATTTCTTACATTTTCTATTCTTTAGTTTAAATTCCGAAAGTATAGACTCTACATTAACTGTCGCTAATACTTTCACATATGTTTGATGCCTTTTAACTCTATTTGGCTTCCAATAAGCATCGGCAGAAAAATAAAATATTTTGACCAGTTGTTCATTTTTTTCAATGAACACCTCTATCAATTTCCTAAGGTTTAACCATTTATACTTATGAAATTTTGGATTTTCATCTAAGGAATGATAAATATTAAACCCGTCGATTAACGCTATGGTTCGCTTCATAATCTCCTAAGCTAAATAAAAAACCCGAACCCTCAGGGGCTCGGGGCCAATAGAGCATTAAACTCTACCGGGATGATAGCTAAAGTTTATCATACTAGAATACCTTTGTCAAGAATTAATTATTTTTAATTGCTTATGTATCATGCCAAAAATCTTTGCCTCTTTATAGTAGGCACCAAATGGGCACTGGAAAGATTTAGTTTTTAGATGTGATTGTAACTATTTGTAAAATAAGGTGTTAAAAATGCTAAAATCAATGGCGGAGAGACTGGGATTCGAACCCAGGGTACCGTTAAAAGTACACACGCTTTCCAAGCGTGCCGTTTAAGCCGCTCACGCATCTCTCCTTAAACATATTATAGCTTTCTTTTCTTCTTAAAGAACTCTTTCAATAAATATGCACTTTCCTCTTCAAGGATTCCGCTTTTTACCTCAAGCCGATGATTAAATAACTTTGTGCTTACGAGGTCAATCACCGAGCCGCATGCCCCAAATTTTGGGTCAGAGGCCGCAAATACCAATCTTTTTACTCTTGCTAAAATAAGCGCACCTATGCACATAGCGCAGGGTTCTAAGGTCACATAACAAACGGTTTGCAAGAGTCGTTCACTCTTAAGATAATTTGCGGCCTGAGTAATGGCAATCATTTCAGCGTGAGCGGTAGGGTCTTTTAAAAGCCTGGTTTGATTATGAGCCCTGGCGATTATTCTATTTTTATAAACGATAACCGTCCCCACAGGCACTTCGTCTTTGTCTGCTGCCTCTTGGGCCTGTCTTAATGCTTCATACATAAACTGAATATCTTTAGTCATGCTAAACCTCTAAATTCCTACGAAGTCAAGTGCGCAAGCTACTTGACGAAGTGGAATGGCGCGCCCGGCAGGACTCGAACCTGCAACCTTTTGGTTCGTAGCCAAACACTCTATCCAGTTGAGCTACGGGCGCGCGGTTTTATGCGGCTGATATTATATCAAAAATTTTAAAAAAGGTAAACCCCGTTGGTTCAACGGGGTGAAAGAAATTAGAGGAGTCCTTAAAGATAATCGATTGCTGAGCGGGCAGCTTTTTTGGCCATATCTACTTAGTTATAAGAGATGATTAATTTTTTTTTAAAATGTCTTAGTATTTTAATAAGTTTTTCTCCAAATAACCATATAAAGAAACAGTTGCCTGCCGAATGCAAGGTATCAAGCCAAAAAGAGGAAGCATTGACTAAAATCCAGGATTTCAATGTCAAAGGATAAGTAAAAGAATACCAGTACCAGAAATTCATAATCCAGCCAAATAAGTAACCCCACAGAAGACCAAAAATAATAAGGGGTAACTTAGGAAATTTTAAATTAAACTTTCCCAAAATACCAGCTGTTGCGCCGCAAAAACCCCAAGCTAACATTTGCCAAATCGTCCACGGCCCCTGACCCAAAAAGAAATTAGATATAAGCGCTGAAATCGCACCGACTAAAAAACCAGCGCCACAACCAAAAACAAATCCGGAAATAATTATCAAAAAAGTAGTTGGTTGAACATTGGGAATGAAGGCGAAAGGCAAGCGTGCTGAGGCAGCAATGGCGGCTAAAACGGCTATAATAGAAATTTCTTTAACAGAAAATTTGTTTGTCTCAAGCCAATAAAAAAAAGCCGCCAATCCAAGCAAAGCCAGGACAATTGATATTAAGCTTTTATCCATTCTTGGGCATCTTTTAAAGTTATTATATCATCAGCTATTCCGCAAAACATTTTACTTATGTGAGAAGAATAATATAGATTGCTTTTCAAAACATCATATTTGCTTCCATGGCTTATAATCTCACCCTTAAACAATAAAACAATTTTTTTAGCAAACTCAGCAGCAAAATCAACATCCTGAGTAATCATAATGACGGTGCCGTTGTTTTGTTTAATGAATGAATGCAAAATCTTTCCTAATCGTTCCTTTAATTGATAGTTTAGGCCTCGCGTGGGCTCATCCAATAAGAGAATTGAGGGCTTGGCTACCATAACCGAAGCTAAAGCTATCCGTTCTCTTTCACCGGTGCTTAGGTCTCTTGGATTTTTATATCTATGCTGATTAATTTCTAAAAGATTCAATGTTTCTTCGATGACTCCATTATCTATTTTGCCTAAATTGCCCAGGGTGTATTCAAGCTCTTTCTCGACACTATCATTAAACAAATAGTCGCTTGGGTTTTGAGACAGATAACCTAATAACCTTATTCTGTCAATATTGGACAAAGAAGCTATGCTTTCTCCTAAAACAGCAGTTTTTCCTTTTGAGGGCTTTAAAAGTCCGCACATAATCTTAAGAAGCGTACTTTTACCTGCGCCGTTTTCGCCCAACATACACAAAAAATCATTTTGTTGTACGCAGAGATTAATATTTTTTAAGGCCCGTGCCCCGTTTTCATATAAATATGAAACTCCTTTAATTTCTACAATATTTTTCTCTTCTTCAGGAAGAGAAATTTTTCTTTTTATTTTTTTTGTAGGCTTACCATAATTGCCCAAGAGTTTCCTTGCATCTGCAATAGTAACTGGAACATTTTCAAGCTCGTGGGATGAGAAAAGTTTGCACGCGAGCGGAACAAAATTAGACTTTTCTCTAAGGGCCCATCTGCTAAAATTTGTCAAATTGGTACACTGGGTAATTCTGCCCTCCTCAAGCAATAACACTCTGTCAGCCAGTTGAAAACAACGGTCCAGTCTTTGCTCAATTAAAATGATACTATATCCTAAATCGTCCCTTAAGCGTCTAAGTGCCTGAAAAACTTCTTCTGCGGCTATGGGATCCAGTTGCGAAGTAGGTTCATCTAAAACAATTATTTTGGGACCCATGGCTAATATAGAAGCTAAAACTAATTTTTGCTTTTCTCCGCCGGATAAATGTTTACACCGGGCATCAAGAAGATTAGACAATCCAAAAAAAGCGGAGACTTCTGCAATTCTTCTTTTTATTTCATCCGGTTCTGTTTCCAGGTTCTCAAGCCCAAAGGCTATTTCTGACTCAACCTTATCCATAATGAGTTGCCTTTCCGGGTTTTGAAAAATCATGCCTATTTCTTTTTGTACTTGCTTTTTTTTGAGCTTAAGCTTGGAGGTGCCCTTGAAAAAAAATTTACCCTTCATCCTGCCTCCATAGAAATCCGGCACAAGGCCGGCGAGCAGTCTGGCTAAGGTAGTTTTGCCTCCCCCGGAAGGTCCCACTATAAGCAGAAATTCTCCCTTCTCTATAGAAAGATTGATATTGCTTATAGCCGGGCTATAACTTTCCGGGTAAAAATAAGTTAAATTTTCAATCTTAAAAATTTCCACTTATAATAACTCCACTGTAGAACAACTATTACAGATAAACCTAAAAATATCCAGCTAATTAACAAAAAATCTTCTTTAGTGAATAGGTTGCCCAGCTTCGGGTAAAACTTAAAAAAACCTTGCCCGCCAAACAAACCAAAAACAAAACCGGTTAAAGAAAAAATGCATCCGGCCACAATAATAGAATCCCTGCCCATCCATAAACGCTTTTGATAAAAAGTTCTTCTGCCCACCCCAAAGGCTCTTGCGTGTAAACTCTCAGCGCTATCCCAGGAACCTTCCAGGCAAGTCAACAGCAAAATATTCCAAAGTGGAAAATGCGCTTTTATTTTAGCTATAATTCCTCTCACATCAAAATTAGCTCCTCGCGCCGACATGACCTGTCTAATTTCAGTTAAATTCCTTTTTATTTTTGGGAGCATCAAAAAAGCCATAATAATAACTACAGCTGATTTTGGAATAATTTTTAAGGCAAAGGTGAGCGCTTCATCAATATTGACAATAGCCTGATAAAGACAAAATATACTCACCGTCAATAGTATTTTTAAACCCATATTTAATCCATAAGCGATAGCTTCTTTAGTAATAGTTAATTGTCCAAATATTGGCACAATGGGCCCCTTCCATATCACTGTGCTACCTGCTGATGAAATAAATGCGTTAATTAAAACTATTAATAAAACCATACTGAGAGCAAAAATAAAATAACTTCTCCATTCTTTCCACGCCCCGGCAAAATGAATAGCTATAAGAACGCTTAATAACAACATCACAAGATAGGCAGGGTGGGTATAAGTCATGGCCAATAAAAACAAAGTGCCAATATATACCCAGACACTGAGCGGATGGAGATCTTTAATAAAGGATTTAGTGTTTGAGAGACAACGGTACATTTAATATTTCTCCTGAAGTAACTACCGCCCCAGAATAAAACTTAATTTTTTCCGGCTCATTTATTAATATATCCAGAGCTGCCCCAACGCCATCGTCATCCGTACCTATTATAAACCAAATAACACTATCTGAGCCAAAGCCGCGTTTAGTGCCTACAATAGCTGCTGCTTTCCCAAACTCCTTTTGTATTTTGCCGTTTATGTCCATAATTTGCAGTTTATCTTTTTCAAATTTTATAAAAAGACCTGCCTTGCGATAATTTCTATAAATATCCCAAATAGCTTTGTGCTGATTTAAATCCCGCCAGGAGCCGATAATTATAAACATCTTGTTGTTTTTCTCGTTAATAATTCGACTATTACATAGCTTTAGTTCTATTTTTTGTACACTAAGTTCTTCAAGATTATCTTTAAGCTCAACTGCTCTTGCAGCTAAAGAAGTAGTATATAAAATAAAGATTTCTTTTCTCTGGCCAGCATAACCGCTCAAAAAAGGCTGGGGGTAGGCGCCGATAACAGAGGAAATATACGTATTTGCGTCCCAGCTGTGAAAATCCCACCAGATATTATCGCCAGGCTTAGGGCTATATTGCCGGGCGCCAACATCAGCCATAATGCCGTTTATATAATAAAACCAGTTCTTCTTTCCATCGGCCTGTGCCGACCCAATGCCATCAATGGAGGTTACAAGCGCACCTCCATAAACGGTCTTAACATTACACGCTTCCTGAAGTATTTGCATGGCCGACTGATTTGTATAACTAATTTCTTTAACTAACAAACAATTTTTAGAAAAATCATTTGTTATCCATAAAGTCACCTCTTCTCCTGCCCCCGCAGAAGAAAAAGACAACGTTAAACAATAAAATAAACCTAAGCAAAAAATTATTCTTTTCATATCTCTTTATCTAATAATTTATGGCACAAACAGCATCCAGGTCAAAACCGGAAGAACCAGAACCGCTACAGGCGCCCATATCTATATTATGGCGAATTTTATCTCCATTTATATCCGTCAACCAATTATCTCCAGTTGCAGTTATGCGCACATAATTTATCCACTTAAGCTCTTTGGCGCTAATCTCACTTAAATCAAAACTATCTCCTCCTGAAACAGAAGGATTGGTAGGGTCTGGGTTGCCGTTATTGGTGTAGACGGGATTGACGCCGGCAAAGCCCCGGGCATAACAATAGGGATTATAATAATTAACCTCTCCGCCTTGATCATAATGAGGCACAAAATCTATGGGGAATGTATAAAACGTATTTCCATCCTGGCTAACAGAAACAATTGCTACCTCCATCCATCTAAACTGGGGGTCACCGCCAACAAAAAAGACATTTTCGAAAACTGTGAAATCGGGGCCTTCTTTATTGACTACAATATTATCATTAAACTTAAGCGTAATACTGCCTCCATAAGGCGGTGAGAGTCCATTATCATCATTTATCCTTGAATGCAATGAAACTACATCAAAGGAACCCACGCCAGAGCCTCCTCCTTGCGGCGCACCCAATACAACTCCTGGTATATTATTTGCCCCAAAACCCCCAACAGACAAAGGATTAAATGAGATCACTTCATCGGTAAAAGGATCGCAGTCTCCATATAAAGTTACTGCTTGAGGCATAACACTGGCACGCGAGTCTTCGGTAATATCACTGTAAGAATCTTCTTCATCAAAAGCAAAAGCGCAGTAGTAATATAAAAGGCCGTTTATTAAATCTGTATCAACTATATTATCTTCGGTACCTGAATATACCAACTTACCTTCAGCGGGATTTAGCGGATAACCGGAAGTGCTTCTAAAAATTTTAACTACAACAAAATCGGGGCTGTCGGGATTAGTCCAGGCTAAACCTACCTTGCTATCTGAAGGGCAAGTTACAAAACCTATTATTGGCGGCGGGGTATTTTTAATAGACAGTGTAAAATCTTTTGTCTCTTTATTATCCTGGTCATCTTTAACCTGAATATGCATGGGAAAATCTCCCACTGCTTCAGAAGTGCCTGAGAGCTTGCCGGTGGAATCATCAAGATTTAACCCTTGCGGCAAAGAACCACTAACTAAAGACCAGGTATATGGCAAAGTGCCTCCTTGTGCCTCCAAATTAACCTCATAGTATCTGTTTGCTTTGGCGGTAGGAAAGCTTTCAGTGATTATAGCTAATGGTTCATCGGTTTCGTTTATATTTAAAGCAAATATAGCTCGCAGATAATCTCCTTCTGTATCACTATCATTAATCTCAATTTCTATGGTTTCGCTGGCTTTACTTTCAGGTATGCCGGAAATTAAACCGCTTTGGCTATTTAAACTGAGTCCCTCTGGAAGATTCTCTGTAACTATATTCCAGAAATAAGGCTCGACTCCGCCACTAGCTAATAAAAGTTGGCTATATGCTCTGCCGACTCTTCCCTCAATCAATTCTGTAGTAAGAATGGTTAAAGGATCACCTGTAATTTTTATCTGAAGTTCTGCCTCATCAATGTTGCCTTTAGCATCTTCGACTTCAATGGTCACTGAAAGTTTCTGGCCTTTTATAGGTGCTCCTGAAAGTATGCCTGTATTCTCTGCCAGAGCAATTCCTTGCGGCAACCCCCCAGAGGCAATTTTCCAGTTATAAGGCTTTGTGCCACCGCTGGCAATAAGAATAAAATAATATTCAACGCCTTTTACTCCTTCAGGTAAAGTGCTGGTAATAATAGAAAGCGAGTTATCTTTTACCGTTAAAAGGAGCGTAGATGAGATAGAGTCTGTGTTTGCATCAGTTACTTCAATTTCTAAGGAAAAGTTTCCGCCTTCTGTGGGCGTCCCGTTTAATAAACCTTGGGTGCTTAGGGTAAGGCCGTTCGGGCAGGAACCGGATTTTAGCTTCCATTGATAGGGTGGCATCCCCCCTTCAGCTTCCAGGTAAAAAGAACAATCTTCGTCTATTTCAAGGAAGGGCAAGCCTGTAGTAGCAATAGCAAGTTCTGCGTCCTGAATTTCAAAGGTAAAATCAGCAGAGGCCGTGTCAGAACGCTGGTCAATAACTTTAATATTTACACAAGCCCTTTGAGTATTGGTTAGCGCACCACTTAATGTACCCAAATTTTTATCAAGTGCGATTCCGCGAGGCAATTCCCCGGAGATAACCTCCCATGTATATGGTGGGCTGCCTCCATGCGCACAAAGAAATTGATAGAATTCCCTGCCAACATCTGCTTCAAACAAAAACGGCCCATCAATTGTAAGCAATTCATCTAAAATAACTAATTCTAAACTAACACTGGCTTGATTTTCTTGAGCATCAACCACTGCAATATTTAGCATCATATTAGTAGAGTCTAATGGTGTTCCCAAGAGAGATCCACTCGCTTGGTTTAAAATAAGACCATCGGGAAGAAGACTTATTGTCTGCCATTTGTAGGGAGGGCTGCCGCCTTGAGCACAAAGTGTCTGGTAATAATCTACGCCTACCACGCCCGCATCCAAGAAGAGAGTAACAATCTCTAATGCTGTTTCATTAACATCAATTATAAATTCGGCAATATCGCAATTCTGCTCCGTATCTGTCACTTTTACTCTAAAGGTGGTTTTTTGAGATTTTTGGGGGATGCCTGATAAAAGGGCGCAGTGGCTATCAAAACTAATGCCCTCCGGCAGTGAGCCAGAAATAATCTGCCATTTGTAGGGGGGAAATCCACCTTGAGCTTCTAATATTTGAGAATAAAAAAGGCCAACATAGGTCTCCGGCAGTGAGCCAGAAATAATATATAAAGGACTGGTCTTAATCAAAAGGGTTAGTTCGCCCTCAGCAAAATTATCTTTTTGGTCCATTACTCTAACAACAAACTCTCTCTTCTCTTCTTTTTGTGGCACGCCATATAAAACTCCGTTTTTATTATGTAAGCATAAATTTTCTTGGAGGGCGCCGGCACTAATAGTCCAATTATAAGGAGGCCATCCTCCATTAGCTAACATTTGCTTATAGTAATCTCTTCCAACTGTTGCATCTGCTAATGAATTAGTGATAATTGATAAAGGGCCGGCTGCATCAGTAATATTAGTATATTTTAGAACTACCAAGGTAAAATTAAACAAACTATGGTTACCTTTGTCGTCTGTCACTATAATAGTAAAAGTTGCAACTTCGCCTTTTTGAGGCGTACCG
>CAYUDR010000009.1:0-18798 GCA_964443705.1 uncultured Planctomycetia bacterium
ATTGCGTTTAAAATCTATAACTCTATACTTACGTTTGTGCCCCCCTCCACGGTGACGAGAGGTTATACGCCCCCGAGAATTACGCCCCCCGGTTTTCTTGAGGGGGATGAGAAGAGATTTCTCGGGCTTTTTACCCTTGGGGTAAATTTCTGCGAAGTCAGAAAGAATGGTCCATCTTTGTGTTGGCGTTGTTGGTTTTCTCTTTTTTATAGCCATTTTTGCCTTAAGTAATTTCTATTTTTTCTCCCTCTTTCAGGGTAACCACGGCTTTCTTCCAGTCAGGCGTTTTGCCTGTTTTGTGTCTCAAACGTCTTTTTTTGCCTCTTACCATAAGAACATTTACGCTTTTTACTTTCACCTTATAAATTTTTTCTATTGCTTTTCTTATCTGAATTTTATTAACATCCCTGTTCACCTCAAAAAGATATTTATTGAGGGGCAACATGCTTGAACCTTTTTCGGTGCGTAATAAGCTTACAATAACTTCGTAGGGATCTTTCATAACTTTGCCATTTTCTTGACTTTTAAAAAAGCCTCTTTGGTTAAAATGACTTTTGTATTTTTTAAAATATTATATGCATTTAAATCTTTAACATTTGCCAGCTCTAAATTAGGTAAATTGCGAGCTGCTTTCTTTAATGTTTCATCCAATGACTTAGTTACTAAAAGAGTAGTCCCATCTGTAACTTTAAGTTTTTTTAACAAGTGAGCCGCCTCTTTTGTTTTAGGTGCTTCTATTTTTAAATCATCAAGTATTATTAAATTTTTTTCATTTATTTTTAATACTATAGCTTGAATAAGAGCCTTGTTTTTCATCTTCTTTGGTAAAGAAGATGAAAAATCTCTTGGGTGAGGGCCAAAGATAACACCCCCGCCCCTCCAGAGCGGAGAACGTATAGTGCCAGCTCGAGCTCTACCTGTGCCCTTTTGCCTCCAGGGCTTGCGACCCCCACCTCTGCATTCACCCCTGGTTTTGGTGGAAGCGGTGCCTGCTCGCTTGTTTGCCAAACTCATTACAATTACTTTATGAAGAAGGTCTTGGTTTATTCTTTGTGCCAAGACTTTCTCGTCAATTTTCATTGTATCAACCCGCTTACCTGCAATATCAAAAATATTAAGTGTAATTTTACCAGTCATAATTATAACTATCTCAGCCAAAGACTGATCCGCCTCAGGCGGAAACTATCCCATGCCTGTCTAGGCAGGAGCCGTCGGTTGAAAATTCTTATCCTTTTTTAGGCTCTTTTTTTTGCTTTTCTTTCTGTTGAGGTTGCTCTTCTGCTTTTGGCTTTTCTTTTTTATGGGGTTTCTTTATAGCTCTCTTTAAAACCAACAAATTATTTCTTTTGCCGGGCACCTGCCCTTTTAACAGAATAAGATTATGCTCTTTATCTACTTTTATAACCTCAACATTTTGAACCGTAACGGTATCATAACCCATATGGCCCGGTAAGTGGTGACCTTTTAATACCCTCGAGGGAGAAGCGCTGGCACCAATAGAACCAGGTGATCGATGGCTCATAGACCCATGTGTTTTTGGTCCGCCTGACCAATGCCATCTTTTCATACCGCCCTGAAATCCCTTGCCTATAGACTTGCCAGTTACATCAATATATTCTCCCGCTTCAAATATATCAACAGTTATTTTTTCTCCAACTTCAAATTTTTCATGCTGGTAGACTCTGATTTCCTTTAAAGTTCTTTTGGGGTTAACTTTTGCTTTTTTAAAGTGTCCTAAAATTGATTTTTTGGTCTTGTTTTCCTTTTTTTCTCCAAATCCAAGTTGAACAGCACCGTATCCTTCTTTGCTGATATCTTTGACTTGAACTATTTCACAAGGGCCGGCTTCAATAACTGTTACACCAGTTACGTTGCCGTCTTTACCAAAAACTTGTGTCATTCCAATTTTCTTACCTAGTATTGCTTTAGTTTTCATTGCTTCACCTGGTTAATGGGTTAATTGGTTTCAGCCCGAGGATGATCGACCCGCCTCAGGCGGAAATTGCCCTCTGCCCAACGGCAGGTGGACTCACCAATTAACTAATTAGACCCTTCCTTTAAAGGAATAGGAAGGTCTACTTGTGCCCTTAGGGTCTCCATGTGGATTACCGCCTTTACTTTATTTCAACGTAAACGCCAGCAGGCAAATCCAGTTTCTTTAAGGCGTCGATGGTTTTAGACGTCGGATTAATGATGTCCAGTATTCTTTTATGTATTTTGATCTCGAACTGTTCTCTGGATTTCTTATCAACATGCGGAGATCTCAAGACAGTATAATCTTCTCTTTTGGTTGGCAACGGTATGGGGCCAGAGACTTTAGCTCCCGTACGCTTTGCCGTCTCTAATATCCCTTCAACAGAACGATCCAGCAATCTGTAATCGTACGCCTGTAATTTAACCCTAATTCTTTGCTGTGACATTATAATTTTTCCTTATTAACTGGTTGAACAACAAATTACCAGTCAGTATTTACCAGCTACTAATAATTCCTGCCGACAGGCAGAAATCACCAGCTAGGCTACAATCTCACCAATTACTCCTGCGCCTACAGTGTGCCCGCCTTCTCTGATGGCAAATCGCAGGTTCTTTTCCATGGCTATAGGTGTAACCAGTTCCACCTCTACTGTAACATTGTCCCCCGGCATAACCATCTCAACGCCTTGGGGCAGCTGAACAACGCCGGTAACATCAGTGGTGCGGAAGTAAAACTGCGGCCGATAACCTTTAAAGAAGGGTGTATGACGACCGCCTTCCTCTTTAGTTAAGACATATACCTCGGCCTTGAATTTGGTGTGAGGGGTAATGGAACCGGGTTTAGCCAAGACCATACCTCTCTCAAGCTGGTTTTTTTCTACGCCTCTTAGAAGAATACCAACATTGTCACCGGCTACTCCTTCATCTAAAATCTTTCTGAACATTTCAACGCCTGTAACTATGCTCTTGCGAGTGGGTTTGATACCAACAATTTCTATTTCTTCGCCTACGACAACTTTGCCTCTCTCGACACGGCCGGTGCCAACTGTGCCTCGACCGGTTATCGAGAAAACATCTTCTATGGCCATTAAGAATGGCTTGTCTACATCGCGTTTGGGCGTAGGAATAAAGGTGTCTATGGCTTCCAAGAGTTCGCCGATACACTTGGTTTTTTCCGGATTATCCGGATCATTCATGGCCTCTAAGGCGCTGCCTTTGATGACCGGAACTTTATCGCCAGGGAATTTATATTTGGTCAAGAGTTCCCTTACCTCCAGTTCTACCAATTCCAGCAATTCTTTATCGTCAACTTGATCAACCTTGTTTAAGAAAACCACTATGGAGGGAACGTTGACCTGCCGGGCCAGGAGAATATGCTCTCTGGTCTGCGGCATGGGGCCATCGGCGGCAGAAACAACCAAAACAGCACCGTCCATCTGGGCTGCACCGGTAATCATATTCTTGATGTAGTCAGCGTGACCCGGACAATCGATGTGGGCGTAATGACGCTTGTCGCTTTCATATTCAACGTGGCTGATAGCAATAGTCAGGCCGCGTTCTTTCTCCTCCGGCGCATTGTCTATCTGGTCATAGGCATAACTCTTGGCCATACCTTTTTTAGACAGATACTTGGTCATGGCGCTGGTTAAGGTGGTCTTGCCGTGATCGACATGCCCGATGGTTCCGATATTTACATGTGGTTTTGTTCGTTCAAATTTTTCTTTAGCCATTGTGTTCTCCTTTAAATGAGACCATAATTTATGGAATGAAATGACATAAATTATATGGTCGAATTTATCTCGATAGCTACAAGAAAATTTAGAATAAATTTTCGCAGTCGCTAAGCTATCGAGATTATAGCTACTGCCTCTTGCATCCTCCTATTTTTCTTCTTTTCCTATAATTTTGTCTGCAATCCGCTCAGGCACCATTTCATAGTTGGCAAATTCCATAGTATAAGTTGCCCTTCCCTGAGAAAGAGAACGTAAATTAGTAGCATATCCAAACATCTCGGATAAAGGAACTCTTCCTTTAATAACTCTTATATTCGCTTTTGGTTCCATGGATTCAATTTTGGTGCGCTTGGAATTCAAATCAGAAATAATTTCTCCCATATATTCCTCCGGCATTAGCACCTCTAAATTCATTAAGGGTTCTAACAAAACGGGCTTTCCCTTTTTCAGGCCTTCGCTAAAGGCAATAGAACCGGCCATTTTAAATGCAAGCTCTGAAGAATCAACCTCGTGAAACGACCCGTCAACTAAAATAACCTTAACATCCGTAACTTCATAACCAACTAATGGGCCACTTTGCGCAGCAGACTCAACACCTTTTTTAACGGAAGATATAAATTCTTTTGGTATAGCTCCCCCTCTAATCTTGTTTACAAATTCAATGCCAGAATTGGCCCCACCGGGTTCCATGGTAATAACGCAGTGTCCATATTGTCCTCGGCCTCCTGTTTGCTGGATATACTTACCGGTTGAAGAAACTTTCTCGGTTATAGTCTCTTTATAAGCCACTTGAGGCTTGCCAACTTTTGCCTGTACTTTAAATTCTCGCAATAATCTATCAACCAAAATTTCCAAATGCAATTCTCCCATACCAGATATTATGGTCTGATTGGTATCTTTTTCGTAATGAACTTTAAATGTAGGGTCTTCTTCTTGTAATTTGCCAAGGGCGACGCTTAATTTATCCTGATCAGCTTTAGTAAATGGTTCAATGGCCATAAAAATAACTGGTTTGGGAAAGTGTATACTTTCTAAAATGATGGGCGCCGTTTCATCGCAAATGGTATCGCCGGTTTTGGTTTTAGCTAATCCTACTGCAGCTGCAATATCGCCGGTGAAAATTACTTCCCTTATTTGTTGTTTATTGGCATGCATCTGGACTATTTTTCCAATGCGTTCCTTAACATTTTTATTGGCATTGTATACATACGAGCCGCTTTTTAAAATACCTGAATATACCCTTATAAAAGTCAATTTCCCCACATAGGGATCTGACATAATCTTAAAAGCCAAGCCGCAAAATTTATCCTCATCACTCGCAATTCTCTCTTCTTTTTGCTCGTTAACAGGATTTACCCCTTTCATGGAAGGGACATCAAGAGGCGAAGGTAAATAATCACAAATAGCATCAATTAAAAATTGAATGCCTTTGTTTTTCAATGAAGAACCGCATAAAACAGGTGTAATCTTATTTTGGATAGTAGATTTTCTTAAGGCCTGTTTAATCTCATTGACGTGAATCTGTTGATTATGAACATATTTGTCCATTATAATTTCATCAAATTCGCCCAAAGTCGCAATCAAACTATCGTGAAAATGCCGGCTTTCTTCTATTAATTCTGTCGGAATTTCCTCTTCTTTGGATTTTAAACCCTTAGGATCATTTTCGTCATAAACACGTGCTTTCATGTTTATTAAATCTATAATGCCCCTAAAGGAACTTTCCTTGCCAAGAGGTATTTGAATAGGAACACAAACACAAGCCAGCTTTTCCTGCATTTGTTCTATAGTATCATAGAAATCGGCTCCGATTCTGTCCATCTTGTTAATAAACGCGATTCGGGGCACTCTATACTTTTCGGCCTGCCTCCATACGGTTTCTGATTGTGGTTCAACTCCTCCCACTGCACAAAATACAACAACTCCGCCATCGAGAATTCGCAATGACCGCTCCACTTCAACTGTAAAATCAATGTGGCCGGGAGTATCAATGATATTAATGCAATAATCTTCCCAAAAACAGGTTGTGCTAGCGCTGGTAATAGTAATGCCTCTTTCCTGCTCCTGCTCCATCCAATCCATAGTAGCTGTGCCATCATCGACTTCACCTAATCTGTGCACACGGCCGGCATAATAAAGGATTCTTTCGGTGGTAGTGGTTTTGCCGGCATCAATATGGGCCATTAAACCAATATTTCTCAGTTTTTCTAATGAAAATTGTCTCTTCATAATATTATTTTTTTTGTCTAATACAATTTGATTTACCATTTGTAGTGACTGAATGCTTTGTTAGCTTCTGCCATTTTATGCGTATCTTCCTTCTTTTTAACTGATAAACCTTCTTTTTTGTAAGCACTAATCATTTCATCAGCTAAGCGCTCCTGCATGGATTTGCTTTTTTTGGCTTGAGAAAATTTCTTTATCCACCGCATAGCAAGCGCCTGTCCTCTATCAGCTCTTACTTCGACAGGAACTTGATAAGTTGCCCCACCCACTCGCCTTGGTTTAACTTCTACGAGAGGCTTGACATTTTCAATTACTTTATAAAAAATCTCCTTGGGTTCTTTATCTATCTTTTTAGCCGCTATTTCAAGCGCATTATAAACAATAGATTGTGCTACGGACTTTTTACCTCCAAGCATAATCATATTAATGAATTTTGCTACTAACTTATCATTATATTTTGGATCTACTACCTTCTGTCGTCTATCTGCTTTTTTTCTACGCATAGTTAATTCCTTTAATGAGCGCACAACTTATGAAACGTAGTGTCCACCAAAGGACGGATTAGCCTCTGGCTGAAACATAAGTTGTATACGCGAATTAAATCCGCCTCAGGCGGATAAGTTCGACTAAACGATTTACTTTCACTTTCGTTCAGTAAATCGTAGCTTCACTTATTTAGGCCTCTTGCTTCCATATTTTGAACGAGATTTTTTTCTATCAGTTACGCCGGCTGTATCCAGCGTTCCCCTTATAATATGATATCTTACGCCCGGTAAATCCTTAACTCTCCCTCCTCTTATAAGCACAATGGAGTGTTCTTGAAGATTGTGCCCAATGCCGGGAATATACGCGGTAACTTCTATAGCATTCGTCAATCTTACCCTGGCGACTTTTCGTAGAGCTGAATTTGGTTTTTTGGGCGTCTGAGTCTTAACCTGCAAGCATACGCCTCTCTTTTGAGGCGAAGATCTGAGCGCTGGAGATTTGGTTCCCTTTTTTATCTTCTTTCGTCCTTTTCTTACTAATTGGCTTAATGTCGGCATAGTTTTAAATTTTGTTTTTCGCCTTTCCTTTTAAGATTTCTTTTTCTTAGCCTTTTTCTTATCTTTCGAGTTTTCTACATTAATATTTTTAACCGTTCTAATGTTTCTGTGGGCTGAGAAACCTGTGCCGGCTGGAATGAGGTGGCCCATAATTATATTCTCCTTTAAACCTTTAAGTTCATCTTTTTTTCCGATAACAGCGGCTTCAGTTAAAACTCTTGTTGTCTCCTGAAAACTGGCGGCGGATATAAAACTTTCGGTTGTCAAAGAGGCCTTCGTAATTCCAAGAAGCAGTGGTGTGGCTTTGGCGGGTTTTTTTCCTTTTTCTAAAACTCTTTTGTTCTCTATTTGAAATTTAATTTTATCTACATGTTCGCGCGGCAAGAAACTTGTGCCACCCGGGTCTTCAATTTTTACCTTTTTCAACATCTGTCTAATGATAACCTCTACATGCTTATCATTAATTCTAACACCCTGAACTCGATAAACTTCCTGAACTTGATTGAGCAAATACTCCTGTAATTTTTTATCTCCTTTAATTCGCAATATATCCTGCAAAACAATCGGTCCATCAGTTAGAGCTTGACCGCTGGTTACCTTATCACCCTTATAAACATTTAAGTGTTTGCCGTGTGGAATAATATACTCTTTCTTCATCGCGCTAGAACTCTTTATAACCACGAGGCGCTGGCCCTTCTTGGGTTCACTCAACTCATCAACCACTCCGTCTATCTCACTAATAATAGCTGGATCTTTGGGCTTCCTGGCTTCAAATAGCTCAGCTACTCTTGGCAGTCCACCAGTGATATCTTTTGTCTTTGTAATTTTTCTCGGCGTTTTAGCCAGAAGACCCCCCGCTTCCGCAAGTTGTCCGTCTTCAATAACAATATGGGCCCCGGCCGGGATGGGATAAAATCCGAGAATTTCCTTTTTGGTATTTAAAATTACTATCTGCGGATGATATTCTCCTTTATGCTCAATTATAACTCTCTCGTAAAGACCGGTGGCGTCATTCAATTGCCGCCTCATGGTAATTTCCTCAATTATATCTTCAAATTTGACACGACCACTAACTTCCGTTAAAATAGGAGCAGTATAAGGATCCCATTTAACAAAAATCTCATCTTTCTTGACGTCTCGACCTTCCGATATGTTGAGCATAGAGCCATGTGAAATAGAATACCTCTCTAATTCTCTGCCGGTTGAATCATTGATACTGACCTGACCGTTTCTGCCTAAAACTACATATTCATTCTTTCGCTTTAACTTGACACTTCTTAACTTATGGTATTTTATCGTGCCTTTATTCTTAGCTTTAATATAAGACTGTTCAACTATTTTAAAAGCAGTGCCGCCTATATGAAAGGTGCGCATAGTCAGCTGTGTTCCGGGTTCCCCGATAGATTGCGCGGCCACAATGCCAACCGCCTCTCCCAGTTCAATCGGCTTTTGGCTGGCTAAATTTCTACCGTAGCATTTAGCACAAACGCCCATTTCGGCTTCGCAGGTCAAGACACTTCTTATGGGGACGGCCTCAATGCCGGCTTTCTCAATAAGTTCTGCTTTCTCTTCGCTTATTTCTTCATTGGCTTTAACAATAATTTTATCGGTTATTACATCCGCTATATTCTCAAGGGCTACTCTGCCAACAATTCTTTCTTTAAGGGAAACTACCATTTCGTCCCCCTCGATTATAGCGCTTACTGTTATGCCGTTTAACGTTCCACAATTTTCTTCTCTAATAATAACATCCTGAGCTACATCCACCAATCTTCGTGTTAAATAACCTGAATCGGCTGTTTTTAAAGCCGTATCCGCCAGGCCCTTTCTTGCTCCATGAGTAGAAATAAAATACTCTAAAACTGTTAATCCCTCTCTAAAATTGGCGGTAATAGGGCTTTCTATAATCTCACCTGAGGGCTTGGCCATTAAACCCCTCATGCCGGCTAACTGTCTTATCTGTTGCCTGGAGCCTCTTGCTCCTGACTCAGCCATCATATACAAAGGATTAAAAGTGTCCAGGGATTTTAATGTCTCATCGGTAATTTTATCTGTGGCATGTGTCCATATATCTATGACTTTATTGTATCTTTCTCCGTCCGTAATAAATCCTTTCTTATATTGTGATTCTACTTTACTTACCTCTTCCTTTGCCTGTTGGATTATGTGCTGCTTGACCTGCGGAATCTTTAAATCATCAATGGCCATGGAAATACCGGAAAGGGTGGCTTCTTCAAATCCAATTTTTTTAAGTTTATCGAGAAGTACGACAGTCTCGTCATGACCCTTCAACTTATAACAATCAGAAATAATTTTAGCAAGTTTATTTTTATTCATTACCTCATTTCTAAACTTTAACTCTTCCGGTAAAATATCGTTGAATAATACCCTGCCAACTGTGGTCTGGATCATTTTCTCCCTAAATCTTAATTTTATTCTGGCGTGTAACTTTATTTCCTTATCTTGATAAGCTGTAATTACTTCCTGTTCGTCAGCAAAAAGTTTATTTTCTCCTTTGACATTTTCTTTTTCAATTGTCAAATAGAAACAGCCTAAAACCATATCCTGGGTGGGTGTTACAATTGGCCGACCATCAGCGGGAGAAAAGATATTATTGCTGGATAGTATAAGAAGTTTACATTCTAACTGTGCCTCGGTGCTCAATGGCACATGCACAGCCATCTGGTCGCCATCAAAATCAGCATTAAAAGCCGTGCATACTAACGGATGAATCCTAATGGCCTTGCCTTCAATTAAAACGGGTTGAAAGGCTTGAATGCCCAATCTGTGCAAGGTGGGAGCACGGTTTAAGAGAACCGGATGTTCTTTGATAACCTCGTCTAAAATATCCCAGACTTCAAGTTTGGCCTTTTCCACCATGCGTTTAGCACTCTTAATAGTGTGCACATGCCCCCTTTCTCTGAGTTTTTTAATAATAAACGGTTCAAAGAGTTCCAGGGCCATTTTTTTGGGCAATCCGCACTGATGCAATTTTAACTCAGGCCCAATTACAATAACTGACCTACCCGAATAATCAACTCTTTTGCCAAGCAGGTTCTGTCTAAATCTACCCTGCTTGCCCTTCAGCATATCACTTAAGGATTTAAGAGGCCTGTTTCCGGAACCAACCACAGGCCTGCCATGCCTTCCATTATCAAAAAGTGCATCGACTGCTTCCTGAAGCATGCGTTTCTCGTTTCGAATAATAACTTCAGGTGCATTTAATTCCAATAATTTTTTCAGACGATTATTTCTATTTATAACCCTGCGATATAAGTCATTAAGGTCACTCGAAGCAAATCTACCTCCGTCCAATGGTACTAAGGGACGCAAGTCTGGTGGAATTACCGGTATAGCTTTTAATACCATCCACTGGGCCTTATTGCCTGATTTTCGGAAAGATTCCACCATCCTTAGGGCCTTAGCTAATTTACGCTGAGTAGTTTCGGAATTAGATTCTTTCAATGATTTACGAAGACGTACCGCCATCTTATCGAGGTCTATTTCTTTTAAAAGTTCATAAATAACCTCTGCACCCATGCCAACTTTAAATTTATTGCCATATTTAGCAAGCATTTCCTGATATTTGTCTTCGGTTAAAAACTCTTTTTTCTTTAATGGGGTTTCTCCGGGATCCAGAACAATATACTCCTCGTAATAAATTACCCGCTCCAGTTCCCTGGTGCTTAAACCGAGCAATGTCCCCATAGGCGAAGGAATAACTTTAAAAAACCAGACCTGAGAACAAGGCGATGCCAACTCGATATGCCCCATTCGTTCTCTTCTAACTTTAGAAAGCGTAACTTCAACTCCGCACCTATCACAAACTATACCTTTGTGTTTTACCCTTTTATACTTACCACAGTTACATTCCCAGTCTTTGGAAGGACCGAAAATTCTTTCACAAAACAGACCATCCTTTTCCGGTTTTAAGGTGCGGTAATTTATAGTCTCCGGTTTCTTAACCTCACCTCTCGACCATGATCTAATCATTTCCTCAGAAGCTATATTAATAGAAACGGCGTCAAAAATATTTCTGCTTTTATTTCCTGTCGGTAATTTTTTTTCTTCGGCCATAAGATTCTTACTCCGTTAATTCTTTTTTTCTACATTTACATTAAGGGCCAAACTTTGCAATTCCTTAATTAAAACATTAAAGGACTCGGGGGTGCCTGGATCAAACGCGTTTTCTCCTTTAACAATAGTTTCATAAATGCGCGTCCTGCCTATAACATCATCGCTCTTGACGGTTAAAAGTTCCTGTAAGGTATAAGCCGCACCGTAAGCCTCTAGTGCCCAAACTTCCATTTCCCCAAAGCGTTGACCGCCAAATTGGGCCTTCCCGCCCAGAGGTTGCTGGGTAACAAGTGAATAGGGGCCTATGGAACGAGCGTGAATTTTATCATCTACAAGATGGGCTAATTTCATTATATAAATACAGCCGACACATACACGTTGATCAAAAAGCTCACCTGTTCTGCCATCACGTAACTTAATTTTACCATCCAGGGGCAAATTAGCCTTTTTCAATTCTTGTTTAATTTCTGCTTCCGTAGCTCCGTTAAAAACAGGAGTGGAAACATAAAATCCTAAAGTTTTAGCTGCCCATCCAAGGTGAGTTTCTAAAATCTGCCCCACGTTCATTCTGGAAGGCACCCCTAGTGGATTAAGAACTACTTCAACCGGCATGCCATTCGACATAAATGGCATATCTTCTTCGGGCAAAATCTTGGCAATTACACCTTTGTTTCCATGGCGGCCAGCCATTTTATCGCCGACGGATAACTTCCTCTTGCTGGCAACATAAACAATTATCTTCTTTGAAACACCCGCGGGAAGTTCATCTCCTCTTTTTATCTTATCAATCTGTCTTCTCATTTCATAATTACTTTCTTCAATCTTGTCGATGATATTTCTGTCTATACTTTTAATTGCTTCTTCATTGGCTTCATTCTCAAGCTTTATGCTTTGTAAGCTTGCACAGATGAATATTTTGCCTATGTCCTTTTTAGTAATTTTTCTATTTTGAACTACAATAGTTCTCTTGGATTTCTTATCAACTATATTAGAGATTGGCTTCTGTCCAATGAGCGTCTTACTAATTTTATCAATTTTTTCTCGTTCTAAAACCTTGATCTGAGATTCAAAATAAGTCTTAATTTGATCTATCTCTTGATTTTCCTCCCTGGCCTGCTCTCTGCTCTTGTGACGATGAGATTTTCTGGTAAAAACTTTAACGTCAACCACTATTCCATCAACGCCTGGGGGGATAGTAAGTGAGGCATCTTTGACATCTCCGGCTTTCTCGCCAAAAATTGCCCGTAGCAATTTTTCTTCAGGTGAAAGTTCGGTTTCGCTTTTGGGGGTTACTTTTCCAACCAGAATATTACCTGGTCCAACCTCGGCTCCTATTCTTATAATTCCGCTCTCGTCTAAATCTTTCAGCGCTTCCTCGCCAACGTTCGGAATATCTCTGGTTATTTCCTCGCTGCCTAATCTTATATCCCTAGCTTCAATCTCAAATTCTTCTATATGAACGGAAGTATAAATATCTTCCTTAACCACTTTCTCGCTAATTAAAATGGCATCTTCAAAATTATAGCCTCTCCATGGCATAAAAGCCACCATTACATTTCTGCCTAATGCCAACTCTCCATTTTTGGTAGCTGCGCCATCAGCAATCACTTCCCCTTTTTTGACCTTCTGTCCTAATTTCACAATAGGCCTTTGGTTTATACATGTGGAAGCATTGCTTCTGGTAAATTTCTTAAGATTGTAGGTCTTGTTTCCTATTACAATCTGGTCAGACTGAACGTACTTCACTACACCATCATTTTGCGAAACTATCACCGCCGCAATATCTTTAACGCAACGACATTCCATGCCGGTCCCAACCAATGGGGCTTCGGTCTCTAATAGCGGCACGGCCTGTCTTTGCATATTGGACCCCATTAATGCCCGGTTAGCATCATCGTGCTCTAAAAAAGGAACAAGATTGGTGGCTATGCTCACCAATTGCTTGGGAGATACGTCCATATATTGAACTTGCCTGGGTGAAACTTCAATAAAATCATTTTTGTAGCGGCAAAAAACTTCTTTATCAACCAAACGCCCGTTTTTGCCTATTTTGGCATTGGCCTGGACAATTACATAATTATCTTCAATATCAGCTGAAAGATACTCAACTTTATTAGTAACCTCGCCATTCACCACTTTTCTATAAGGTGTTTCTAGAAAACCAAATTCATTAACTCTCGCATAAGCACTTAAGGAAGCTATTAAACCGATATTCGGCCCTTCCGGCGTCTCAATGGGACAAATGCGTCCATAATGTGAATAGTGCACATCTCTAACTTCAAAACCGGCTCTTTCTCTACTTAAACCGCCGGGGCCCAGGGCACTCAATCTTCTTTTATGCGTCAATTCCGCCAATGGATTGGTCTGATCCATAAACTGCGATAACTGACTACGACCAAAGAAATCTCTAATAACGGAAGAAACTAACTTGGAATTTATTAAATTATGAGGCATCATTGTATTTATATCGTAAAAATTCATCCTCTCCCGTGATGAGCGTTCTATCCGCGCCAAACCAATTCTAAACTGATTCTGAAGAAGTTCATCAATGGTGCGAATGCGCCTGTTACCTAAATGGTCAATATCGTCAACCTGACCTTCTCCGCTTTTAAGATTGATTAGATATTTAAGGGCCGTGATTATGGTCTGTTTATCAATGAGGCGCTCATCTAAAGATTTTTTCATATTCAATTTTCTGTTTAAGATAAATCTTCCCACTCTTCCTAAATCATAACGTTTTGGGTCGCAAAAAAATCTATGGATTAAATTTTTGGCGGCTTCGAGAGTAGGTGGATCACCGGGACGCAACCTGCGATAAATATCTACCAAGGCTTCTTCGGTCGAGGCAGTCTTATCTTTAACCAGCGTATTTAAAATCTCCGGTTTTTCTGTAGAAATAATTTCAATTGCATCAACTTTGTTGTCTACAATAATATCTATCGCTTCTCTATTTATTTTTTCTTTAAAAGGTATGAGGACTTCTCCTTTTTCGTCTACAATGTCCTTGCCGACAAATTGTCCCACGTAATCCTTAAGGCTTAACTTGCCGGCCACTTTTACCTTTTTTCTTATATCGTAAAATTGAGCAAGAATTTCATCGTTAGTAGAAAAACCAAACGCCCTTAAAAAAGTGGCGGCTGAAAACTTCTTTTTCCTATCCACGTTGACGTAAATACAATCGTTTATATCAAATTCAAACTCAAGCCATGCTCCTCTATAAGGAATTATCCGTGCCGAATAAAGACGTTTTCCGTTTGGATGTATATTTTCTTCAAAACAAATCCCTGGAGAACGATGCAGCTGACTAACAATGGCTCTTTCATCGCCATTGATAATAAAAGTTCCGCTGGAAGTCATCAGAGGCATATCTCCCAAATATACTTCTTGCTCCCTTACGTCGTTTTGAGTTTTAAGTCGAAGCTTAACACGCAGCGGCGCGGCAAATGTAAGACCCCTCTTCTGGCATTCTTCCTGATGGTATTTTGGATTACCGAGGGTATAATTCACATATTCTAACTTAATCGTACCATCTACATTTTCAATGGGAAAAATTTCTAAAAAGACGGACTGAAGTCCTTTCCTTTGACGTTTTGTCTTAGAAACACCTGTCTGTAAGAAGTTTGCGTAAGCTTTGGTTTGTATTTCTACTAAGTTTGGTAAATCAAAAGACTCCGCAATTTTTGCAAAGCTTTTTCTTTTTATCATATTTTGCCTCTTACATTAATTGGCGATTCTTGCCCACCGAAGGGCAGGCCTGCTTTCCGGCAGGCAAAAGTTATCAATTTATTTTAACTCTACTTTCGCTCCGACTTCTTCCAGTTTTTTCTTAATCTGCTCTGCTTCCTCTTTTGTAGCACCTTCTTTAACGGCCTTGGGAGCAGAATCTACCAAATCCTTGGCTTCTTTAAGTCCCAGGCTAGTTATGGACCTTATTTCTTTAATAACCTGAATTTTTTTATCTCCTATGCTGGTTAAAATAACATCAAATGCGGACTTTTCTTCCTTTTCTTCTCCACCAGCTCCACCGCCAACAGCCTGAGCTACAACCGGCATAGCACTGGAAACACCAAAATGTTCTTCCAGGGCTTTTACTAATTCAGAAAGTTCCATTACGCTCAGCTTTTCTATGGATTTAAGAATTTCTTCTCCTTTCTGACTTAGCTTTATTTCTTTTTTCTCTCCTTCTTTCTGTGTCTGCTCTTTAACTTTTTCAGTCATTTCTTTCCGCCTCCTTTTATCAGTTATCAATTATCAGTTGGTAGTTGCTTATTTTTTTCCTCATCTTTTTGTTTTTCAGGCTGAGTACTTTCATCCTGGCTTGCCTCGGGGTCTGTTTTAATCTCCTCTTGAGCTTGTCCCGGTTGTTCCTTCTTCTCAGAGGCTAATTTTTCTTGAAGCTGACTTAAGGCACGTACAAATCCTCTTAAAAGCCCGCTCAATACAAAGACAAAGCCGGATATGGGAGCACCTATACCTCCTACAACTTGAGCCAGAAGAACTTCGCGTGACGGTAAGCTGGCTAAAATTTTTACTTCCTTTTCCAGAAGCAACTTTCCATCCACATAGCCGCCTTTGATATTAAAACCTTCGTATTTTTTGGCAAAGCTGGCTAAAATTTTTGCCGCCTTTATTGGATCATCGCTATCCGTCAAAGTAAAACTGCTCGGGCCTTCTATTAACTGGTCTAACTTTGATAGTTTTGCATCTTTTAAGGCCTTCTTAGCCAAGGAATTCTTGACAATCAAATAATTACTTGTAGCTTGCTCTAATTTTTCCCTTAAGCTATCCATATCAGTCGCCTTAAGGCTTTTAAAGTTAGTTATAAAAACACTCTGACTTTTTTTAAGGCGTCCTGATATTTCCTTCGCCATATATTTCTTTTCTTCTCTGGGCATTTTCTTCTCTTTAATGACGGCAAAAATTACGAAATTTCAAACCTTTGGGATAAGATAACTTATGTGTCGAAATTAATCCCGCATCTTTCATTTTATATTTTACTTATATCTAATTTTAAACCCGGTCCCATAGTTGTCGATACGCTTAAATTTTTTATAAAGCGGCCTTTTACTGATGAGGGACGACTGGCATTTAGCGCAGTTATCACCGATTTAATATTTTCGATTATCTGCACATCAGAAAAGGAAATTTTGCCAATAGCCAGATTTATATTTCCTGCCTTATCCGTTTTAAATTCCACTTTACCGGCTTTGGCTTCTTTAACTGCCTTACTAATTTCCTGAGTAACGGTACCAGCTTTAGGATTAGGCATAAGGCCTCGCGGGCCTAAAATTTTCCCTAATTTACTCAATTCTCTCATCATCTCAGGACTGGCAATAGCTACATCGAAACTTAACCAACCGTCAGTCACTTTCTTAATTAAATCTTCTGCTCCTACTTCGTTGGCATGGGCCTCTCTGGCTTCGTTTTGTTTCTCGCCACGGCAAAAAACTATAACACGGATATTTTTACCCGCACCATGAGGCAAGATAACCGTTCCCCTGACTAACTGGTCAGATTGCTTTGGGTCAATATCCAAATTGAAAGCTAATTCGACCGTCTGGTCAAATTTTACTCCGGGCGCTTTTTTTAAAACAGAGATGATTTCTTTTAAGCCGTAAGTTTTATTTTTATCTACCAATTTGTAAGACTCTTTAACTCTTTTGCTTGACATTTTCTTATCCACAGGGATAGACCCTTCCTATTTCCCTTGAAGGAAGGGTCTTATAGATATTAAATTTTACTCGGCGATTTCTATGCCCATGCTGTGCGCCGTGCCTTCAACAATTTTCATGGCATTTTCAATAGTACGCGCATTTAAATCCTTCATCTTAATCTGGGCAATTTCTTTCACCTGTTCTTTAGTAACTTTGCCGATTTTTTCCTTGTTTGGCTGTCCGGAGGCCTTAGCAATATTAGCGGCCTTTTTTAACAAAACTGCACAGGGCGGACTTTTTACAATAAAAGTAAATTTTCTGTCTTCGTAGACAGTCAAAACTACAGGTAATATAATTCCCTCTTTAGCTTTGGTGGCATCGTTAAATAATTTACAAAATTCCATAATATTAACGCCTTGTTGCCCAAGCGCAGGGCCAACGGGAGGCGCTGGATTGGCCTGACCGGCCGGAATCTGTAACTTAACTATAGCCTTAACTTTCTTCGCCATTTGCCTTCACTTCGTTGAAGGAGAAACCAGATACCACAAATACATCCGCCTTAGGCGGAGGGGGAAACCAAAAAATATATATCTGTTATTTGGTTTCTGATTACTCACTTAAATTTTTTCCACCTGCCAGTATTCTAATTCAACCGGAGTCGATCTTCCAAATATTGAAACCATCACTTTCAGTTTCTGCTTATCGGGATTTACTCCCTCGATAACGCCGCTAAAATTTGTAAACGGACCCTCTTTTATTCTAACTGCTTCATTTTTCTCAAAAAGTATCCTTGGTTGAGGTTTTTCTTTTTTCTCTTTTGCCTGCTGGATTATAACTTTAATTTCGGATTCCTTTAAAGGAAGTGGTTTTTTACCAGAACCTATAAAGCTGGAAACACCCGGCGTGGATTTTATTAAATACCAGGTTTCTTCATCCAGTTCCATTTCAATTAATACATAGCCGGGGAAAAATTTTCTGTGCAAAATACGTCTCTTACCTTCTTTTACTTCAGAGACTTTTTCCGTTGGCACAAGAATATTGTTGACTTTATCCCCTAAAGACTTAGCCCTAATCATCGATTCCAGACCAGCTTTGACTTTTTCTTCCTGTCCTGTCTGGGTGTGAACAACATACCATTTTTTCGCCATCAAAGCATCCTCGTTGCACTCGAAGAAATTCTAAATTCTTAAATACAAGTATCAAAATTCTCTAATACTCACCTACCGCTTAGCTTCGAATGCCTACCATCAAACTCCTATCTAATAATCGCTCTTATAAATTTTGAAATAAAAAAATCACATGTGCCAATAAACACAGCCAGAATCAAAACAGACAATATAACCACAAGAGTGGAATCTATCAACTCCTGTCGAGACGACCAGGAGACTTTTTTCATTTCAATCTTTACTTCTTTTAAAAATATGACAAATTTATTTACTATTTTCATTCTGCGAATCTCTTTATTTTCTTTTTTCTCCCTGCCTCTCCGTATGCTTAGCCAAAGGCGGAACAAACAGGTTTGCCTGCCATATGGGCGCCACAAAAAGACAGACAAGCATTTTAAAAACTGGCAGGCCTGGAGGGATTCGAACCCACAACATCCGGTTTTGGAGACCGGCGCTCTAGCCAATTAGAGCTACAGGCCTCTTTTAATGAACGCCTAATTTAAAATTATTTCTCTTTTGTTATACCTTTAAAACTATATCTTTATTACATGCCCGGGCATCCATCCACCGCAGGCGGATAGAATAGCCCGGGCAATCTTTATTTCTTCTAAGAAAAAATCACACGACATATCTGCCGTGATGTGCACCTTTAACCTAATAAATAATTATACAAAAAATTACTTTAATTCCTTGTGCACTGTGTGTTTTCTGCAAAACTTACAGTACTTTTTTAATTCCAGTTTACCTTTGTTTGTCTTTTTATTCTTAGTTGTTGAGTAATTTCGCTGCTTGCACTCTGTGCAGGCTAAAATTATTATTTCTTGCATAAATTCAACCCATAGATTATAAAAAGCCTAAGAAAAAATTTCTTAGGCTACAATCTCACCAATTACTCCTGCGCCTACAGTGTGCCCGCCTTCTCTGA
>CAYUDR010000010.1:0-4954 GCA_964443705.1 uncultured Planctomycetia bacterium
GGAGGCAACTTCTATATCTGAGGAACTGGGTCAGCCCATAAACCGCATTGCACTTGCCAGGGAACTACTGCGGGAACTGGAAAAATACTACCTTTTGTTTAATCATAAGGGTTTTGAATGCATAATTAAAGAATGGCAAAATCTTTCAGCAACACTTGGTAGCCGCGTAAGAGTTGTAGATTCGGAAAATGTTTACGAAGGTCAGGCCATCGGCATAGATAATACCACAGGCAGTTTAATTGTTCGCAAAGATAATGGTTTTTCCAGCACAGTTTTATCGGGGGATGTCCATATTTTAGAATGATGGAGAGAGTAAGGATTTAAATTATGATTTTGTGCGCTGATATAGGAAATACCAATACAACCTTAGGAATATTTAATAAAAAGAAACTTATCTTGAAATTTGAAATATCAACTTCTCTCATCAACAACAAAAGAAAATTGGCATCGATGTTAAAAAAGAATTTAAATAAAAAGAAGTTGATAAGAGGATGTTTAAATGAAGCTATTATTTGCAGTGTGGTGCCAAAGGCCACAAAAATATTTAAGGGCAGCTTTAAAAAAATCTTTGGTATCAGGTGTATTGAATTGGGAAAGGAAGTAAGAGCCCCCATTAGAAATTGTTATTTGGCCCCTCGGAAAGTAGGGCAAGATCGGCTTGTCAATGCAGTGGCGGGAATTCATCTTTATGGTAAACCGCTAATAATTGTTGATTTTGGCACTTGCATTACCTTCGATTGTATATCTGCTAAAGGGCAATACCTGGGGGGATTGATTATGCCCGGCATTGATATGACTTTGAGCGCACTTTATAAAAAAACAGCCCTTCTGCCCAGACTAAAAATGATTCATCCCCTGGCATTAATAGGTCGCAATACAAAAGAGAGCATAAGAAGCGGGATGTATTATGGTTTTTTGGGTGGCTGCGAATTTGTTATAAAACAGGTAAAAAGAAAACTGGGGAAAAAGACTTTAGTTATAGGAACCGGTGGTTATGCCAAGTTGTTTAAAACTAAAATTAAATCGATAGACATCTTTGATTCAAATCTCACGTTACAAGGATTATGTTTAATTTATAGAGAAAAAAGGGGAAAATAAGAGAAAAAACTAAAAAAAATAATAAATAAGTATCTTTTACCTAAATTTACTAACTTTTTGCCAATTTTGTTCCTATATTTGCCTAATTTTGGACTTGATTATAATTAATTTTTTGTGTAAAGTATTATAAAATTAGCACTCTTATGTAAAGAGTGCTAAAAAGAAAAAGAAAGGAGGCATATCTATATGGCCGCTAAAATACAACCATTAGGTGATAGGGTGTTGTTAAAGATTTTGGAACCCGAGAACAAGACAAAAGGCGGAATAATTATACCTGATTCTGCCAAAGAGAAACCCCAGGAAGGCGAGGTAGTTGCTGTTGGTCCCGGAAAAGCAACGAAAGATGGTTCGCGTATTCCAATGCAGGTTAAGGAAGGGCAAAAAGTTTTATTCAGCAAATATTCTGCAAATGAATTTACAACCAAAGAAGGAGAAGAATTGTCAATGATTAAGGAAGAAGATATTTTAGCCATTATATCTTAAACCAAGAAGATTTAAGGAGGAAATGTTATGGCAAAACAATTGAAGTTTAACGAGGAAAGCAGGCAAGCCTTATTTAAAGGCGTTGAGAAGCTTGCCCAGGCCGTTAAGGTGACTCTTGGCCCAAAAGGCAGAAACGTGGTCCTGGATAAGAAATTTGGCTCACCCACTATTACTAAAGACGGCGTTACCGTAGCTAAAGAAATCGACCTGGAAGATCCATTTGAAAATATGGGAGCGCAATTAGTTAAAGAAGTAGCTGAAAAAACTTCTGATAGCGCAGGCGACGGCACTACTACAGCCACTATTTTAGCAGAAGGCATCTTTAAGGAGGGTTTAAGGAATGTAACAGCTGGAGCCAACCCTATGGCCCTCAAGAGAGGGGTAGAAATTGCAGTTGGAAAAGTTATTGAGCAATTAAAGCAACTTTCTAAACCTATTAAAGAAAAGAAAGAGATTGCCCAGGTAGCTTCCATTGCCGCTAATTCAGATGAAGCTATTGGTAACTTAATAGCCGAAGCTATGGATAAAGTTGGCAAAGACGGTGTTATTACTGTTGAGGAAGGAAAAACTTTGGCCACCAATCTTGAAGTTGTGGAAGGTATGCAGTTTGACCAGGGTTATCTTTCACCTTATTTTGTAACAGACGCAGAAAAAATGCAGGTAGTTTTGGAGAATCCTTATATACTTATTAACGAGAAAAAAATCAGCAGCATGAAGGATTTACTGCCCTTGCTTGAAAAAATTGCCAAAACCGGAAAGCCGCTTCTTATCATAGCCGAAGAAGTAGATGGAGAGGCATTAGCTACTCTGGTAGTCAATAAACTTCGCGGAACGCTTCCCTGCTGTTGTGTTAAAGCCCCTGGTTACGGGGATAGGCGAAAGGCAATGCTTGAAGACATTGCTGTCCTGACAACAGGCAAGGCTATTACCGAAGAGCTTGGAATCAAGCTTGAGAATGTTGATTTAAATGACCTGGGTCAAGCCAAGAGAGTTACTATTGACAAAGAAAATACCACTATAGTTGAAGGCGCCGGAAAAACTCAAGACCTAAATGCCCGCATAAGCCAGGTAAAAAGACAAATTGAAGATACTGATTCGGATTATGACAAGGAAAAGCTTCAGGAAAGACTTGCAAAATTATCGGGCGGCGTAGCTGTAATTAATGTTGGCGCAGCCACAGAAACGGAAATGAAAGAGAAAAAGGCCAGAGTTGAAGATGCGTTACACGCTACCAGAGCAGCTGTGGAAGAAGGCATTGTTCCAGGTGGAGGAGTAGCTTTTATTAGATGCATAGGGCCTTTAGCAAGTCTAAAAATTAGCGGCGATGAAAAAATCGGTGTTGATATTGTAAAGCGCTCTTTAGAAGAGCCCTTAAGACAATTAGCTCATAATGCAGGTATGGAAGGTTCCATTGTTGTGCAGCGGGTTAAGGGTGAAAAAACAAATGTTGGTTTTGATGTCAACAAGGACGCTTATGTTGATATGATTGAGAGCGGTGTTATAGACCCAACCAAGGTCAGCCGTACAGCTCTCCAGAATGCAGCCAGCATTGCCGCTTTACTTGTAACTACCGAGGTTATGATAACTGATATGCCGGAGAAAGAAAATCCGGCTATGCCTCCAATGCCTCCGGGCGCAGGAGGAATGGGGGGAATGTATTAATTCCCTGCCAAAAACTAAAATAGTTTTTGACTGAGAAACTATTTACAAAACCCCGCTTGAAGATTTATATCAAGCGGGGTTTTGTATTTCAATTGACTTTTATAACGGGGTTTGTTATAATTCAAAAGAAACTTAACATAAGTTTGTAGTTGAATTTGAGCCGCCCAAGGTGGATTCAATTCAGGCAAACAACTTACGTCATTAACATTATGCAAGTTATGTATTTATTAAGGAGGATTTTTAAAAATGGGAATGTGGGTAGGTCGAGGAAGAAAGGCAAGAAGAACTTACGGTTTTGATGAAATAGCCCTTGCGCCTGGTTCGGTAACTATAAATCCGAATGAGGTTAATACCAGTTGGAGTATCGGAAAAAGACGCTTTGAAGTGCCTATTCTGGCAGCCGCTATGGATGGCGTGGTAGATTCCAAGCTTGCCGTAGAAATGTCAAAATTGGGCGGGTTGGCAATTTTAAATCTGGAAGGTATTCAAACCAGATACGAAAACCCACAAGAAGTCTTGACGAAAATCGCCAAGGCCTCACCACAGAAAGCCACCAAACTGGTTCAACAAGTCTACGTAAAACCCATAAAAGAAAAACTCATTGCCAAAAGAATAAAAGAAATTAAAAATGCCGGGGGAATAGCTGCTGTTAGTTCTATACCCCAGCGAGCCGAACGCTTCGGTAGTATTGCCCAGGATGCCGGGTGTGATATTTTTGTTGTTCAGTCAACCGTCATTACTATAAAACATATATCCAGGGAGTATAAAACGCTGAATTTTGAAAAATTTTGTAAAAAAATGAGAGTGCCGGTCATTATTGGTAATTGCGTAAGTTATAACGTTTGTCTGGAACTTATGGAGACAGGGCCATCAGCTATCCTGGTTGGCATTGGGCCCGGGGCCGCCTGCACCACAAGGGGGGTTTTGGGCATAGGTGTTCCTCAGGTAACTGCTACCTGTGATTGTGCTGCCGCCAGGGACTTTTTTCATAAAACCACGGGTAAATACATCCCCATCGTAACAGATGGAGGTATGGTTTCGGGCGGGGATATATGCAAGGCTTTTGCTTGTGGGGCGGATGCTGTAATGATTGGTTCAGCTTTTGCTAAAGCTAAAGAGGCGCCCGGTCGTGGATATCATTGGGGCATGGCTACACCGCATGTTAATCTACCGCGGGGCACAAGAATACGCGTTGGCACCAGCGGCACCTTAAAACAGATCTTATTCGGGCCGGCGGAAAAAGATGATGGTTCTCAAAATCTCATAGGCGCATTAAAAACATCTATGGGCAATTGCGGAGCGCAAAACATAAAACAAATGCAATTGACCGAACTCATTATCGCTCCCGCCATTAAAACCGAAGGCAAAGTATTTCAGGCCGCACAGCAACTCGGCGGTTTTTAAAAGAGGTTTATAAAAATAAATGCTGCGCACACATAACTGCAATCAGCTCAACGAGCATGATATAGGTAAAGAAGTAACGCTTTGCGGTTGGGTCGATGCACGCAGGGATCACGGTTCGCTTATTTTTATAGATTTAAGAGACCGTTATGGTAAGACACAGATAGTTTTTATACCTCAGGTCAATAAAGAAACACATAGAGAGGCCAAAGAATTAAAATCAGAATATGTTATCAAAATAAAAGGAAAGGTTCAGAAAAGACCAAAAGGCACAGAACATTTAGTTAATGAGGATGGATTAAAAGATAAA
>CAYUDR010000010.1:4964-17370 GCA_964443705.1 uncultured Planctomycetia bacterium
GGAATTTTTCATTTTAAATCCTTCGCTAAATCCTGTCTTTGAAATAAAAAATGATATACAAATTTCTGAAGAATTAAAATTAAAATATCGCTATCTGGATTTACGCCGGCCAAAAATGCTCAATTATTTTCTAAAAAGACACCTGGTTTACCAGTCTATGCGCCGTTTTTTGTCAGGTGAAGGCTTTATAGAAGTAGAAACCCCTATTCTTACTAAAAGCACCCCCGAGGGGGCTAGAGATTTTCTGGTTCCTTCTCGTCCGAATTTGAATAAATTTTACGCACTTCCCCAATCACCCCAATTATTCAAACAAATTTTAATGATAGCCGGTTTTGACAAATATTTTCAAATTGCAAAGTGTTTTAGAGATGAGGATTTAAGGGCGGACAGGCAGCCCGAATTTACTCAATTGGACATTGAGATGTCTTTTGTGACCGAAGAAGATATTATGGAAATTATCGAAAGATTAATTCAAATTTTATTTAAAGAAGTTTTAAATATTAAAATTCCCGCCCCCTTTAAAAAATTTACTTATCAAGAGACACAGCAAAAGTTTAAAACCGATAAGCCGGATTTAAGAAAGCACGACAAAGGGGAGCAATTTATTTTTTGCTGGGTAGATAATTTTCCTTTTTTAAAATATAACGAAGAAGAAAAACGCTGGGAATCGGAGCATCACCCTTTTACCGCTCCAAAAGATGAAGATATTTCGCTATTAGATAAATCACCCGGGAAGGTGAGAGCCAAGGCTTTTGATTTAGTTTTAAATGGGGTCGAAATTGGTTCTGGGTCTATAAGAATACACAGCGCTCAGATGCAAAATAGGATATTTGAAATAATCGGCATGAAAAAGAAAGAGGCACAGGAACAATTTGGTTTTTTAATACAAGCCCTGAAGTTTGGAGCTCCACCGCACGGGGGTTTTGCCGTAGGGCTAGACAGATTATTGGCCATGATGAATAAATTGGCTTCCATAAGAGACGTGATTGCTTTTCCAAAAACTCAAAAAGCTATCTGTGCTATGACGCAAGCCCCTGCTAATGTTGATAGTAAGCAGTTGAAAGAATTGGGTTTGACAATTAAAAAATAGGTTTGATATAATTAAATGAAGCTTAGGCTTATGTTCACCCGCCACAGGCGGATTTAATTCGCACTTATAACTTATATCGGCTTCGCCTCTATAAGTTATGTACTCATTAAAGGAGGGGGGAAGATGGTAAGAAAATTTTTAGTTTTAATTTTTTTAGTAAGTTTCCTGGCTATAGCAAATTATGGCTGTATGAAAATAGGTACTTATACGCACGAAAGAGTAGACCTTGAGATGCACGGCAATAAAGGTTATGTTGTAGGAAATTCTCCATCCACCGCTTCCGGGATCCAAAAACCGGATAGAAAAGTATTCGAGCTTGAAATTACCTTACCCGGCTCCCGGGAAAAAGAAGAAACAAAACAAATAAAACAAGAAAAACAAACTCAGCAACCTGTTGAGCAGCCTGAAGCAAAACCAAAAAAATCCCACCCAAAAATTAAATAAAAAGGGATGCAGAAAACTTACAACTTACACGGCAACGAAGAGGCCAGGGTTCTATTTGGTAAACACGACGAAAATCTCAAACTGATAGAAAAAGAACTTAAGGTCGAAATATTCGCCAGGGGAGAGAATCTAACCATTAAAGGAGAGCAACGGGCGGTAGAACTGGCCGGCAGATTATTTGATGAATTGCTCAAAATTATAAGAAAAGGTCGATTTTTAAAACATCACGAAATAGCCTATTGTATAAAAATTGCCAGGGATAATTCAAAAATTAATCTACATGATATTTATCTGGACAAAATCGAAGTTTCTTCAAAAAGGCAATTTATCACACCTAAAACAGAAGGTCAAAAAGAATACGTAGATGCTATACGCCGTTATGATATTGTTTTTGGCATTGGTCCGGCCGGCACAGGAAAGACTTATCTGGCCATGGCTATGGCGGTAAACGCCTTGCATGAGGGTTTAGTTTCAAGAATCATTTTAACGCGTCCGGCAGTGGAAGCCGGAGAGAGCCTGGGTTTTCTCCCGGGCGATTTATATGAAAAAGTCAGTCCTTACTTAAGGCCTTTATACGATGCATTATACGATATGATGGAGGTTGATAAAGTTCAGAGGAACATGGATAGTGGTGTTATAGAAGTAGCGCCTTTAGCCTACATGAGAGGAAGAACTTTAAATGATTCCTTTATAATATTGGATGAAGCCCAAAATTGCACGCCTAAACAAATGAAGATGTTTTTAACTCGCCTGGGTTTTGATTCCAAAACTGTTATCACCGGTGATATTACACAAAGTGACTTACCGGGCGCTAAGCCCATGGGCCTTATTCAGGTAAGTTCCATACTAAGCGAAATGGAAGATATTCGTTTTTGTTATTTTAGCGGTAAAGATGTTGTTCGCCATAAACTCGTACAACAGATAATAGAGGCCTATGAAAAATTAGCCAAAAAAGGCAAAAAGAATAATGATTGAGAAGAATTTTTATACTTTTGATGTAAAAAAGATCTGCGGAATTTTTATTTTCCTGGCTCTTTGCATAATTTTAATCCTCACCGTTACTATCGGCCGCAGGCCATATGGAGGCGGATTGCAGGAAGGTGATATTGCTACCAAAACAGTCTATGCGCCTTTTGATTTTAGCGTGAGGGGAGAAATTGACGCGGGGGCCACAAATCTGTTAAAAAAAGAAGCGGTCCAGGCAATACCCGATATATATTCACCAGATGAGAAAATTAACTCCGCTATCCTGAGTCAGATAAATACATTTTTCAACAAAATTGCCGAGATTGAAACCCTCAAAGACATAAGTCAAGAAGAAAAAATTAAGTTGTTATCCAAAACTTTCCCTCAAATTAAAGAAGGTAATCTGGCAGTTTTATTAAAAGAGAAGGATATAGAAACACAAGCTTCCGATACAAAAAAAATATTAGCAGCATATCTTGACGGAGGCATAATAAGCTCTAAAGATAAAAAACTTTTGCTGGATTCAAAAAAAAGCAGGATTTTATTAAAAAATGAGCAAAAAGAAAAGATAATAGAACTCAGGCTCCTTAAAGATGTTGAGGAATGCAAGAAAAATATCGAGAGAGATTTAAAAGAAAAAATTAAAAACAAGCCGGCTGCGCAGGGCATAAGCCAATTTATAAATTCCATTTTGGCTGCCAATATTTCTTACAATAAAGAAGAAACCGTCTCGCGCAGACAGAAAGCAGAAAAGACCATAACGCCTATTTATAAAAAAATTATCATTTCTAAAGATGAAATTATCATTGCTAAAAATCAGCGCATCAATAAAGACCACATTATCTATTTACAGGAGCTTCTAAGCAGGCTTGATGCGAGACAAAAAGAGGCCAATCGGCTTTTTTTTGTGCTGGGAGCAAGTATACTCTGCGTCATTTTTATTTTACTTGGAGCAATTTATTTTAGTCTGTATCACAAAAAAACATTCGGTAATCTAAAAAACATTGTCTTAGTGAGTCTTTTATCTATATTTATTATTTTGGTGTCTAAATTAATTGTCCTTTCCTTTGCCTCATCATATTTCATTCCACTGGCAAGCGTAGCTATGTGTTTAGCTATTCTAATCAATTACGAAATAGCAGGTATTGTAACTGTTATCTTGAGTCTGTTTATCGGTATTATTACCGGGGATAAACTCTTTACAACTATTGTAGCCATGGTAGGGGGGATGGTTGGAATATACGGCGTGAGACAAGTAAGACGGCGGTCGCAGATTTTAACCGCTGGCCTTTTGGTGGGAATAGCCAATTTTGCATGTATAACTGCTATTGGCCTCCTGCAAAATTTAAGCTACAACGTATTTTTGAACAATGCTTTATGGGGCATAGGCAATGGAATTCTTTCTTCCTTTATTGTTATGGGTATTTTGCCTGTCCTTGAATATTCTTTTAATATTACTACCAACATCAGTTTATTGGAACTCTCCGATTTGAATCACCCCCTTCTTAAAGAGATGGTGCTTTGCGCTCCCGGCACTTACCATCATAGTTTAATTGTTGGAAATTTAGCAGAAGCTGCTGCGGACGCTATCGGGGCCAATTCTCTTCTGGCCAGAGTCGGCTCATATTATCACGATATAGGTAAAATGAAAAATGCTGAATATTTTACCGAAAATAAAATTGAATCAAAAGATAAACACACCACGCTTCAACCAAAAATGAGTAATTTAATTATTACTAACCATGTCAAAGAAGGAATAGAACTCGCAAAAAAATATAAGTTAAATTTACCAATCATAGACATTATTCGGCAGCATCATGGTAACAGCCTGACCTTCTATTTTTACCAGAGGGCTCTTGAGAAACATGATGAAAACAAGGTAAAAGAAGAAGAATTTCGCTATCCATACCCACGGCCCCAGTCAAAAGAGGCCGCCATTGTCCTTCTGGCAGATTCTGTTGAAGCAGCCAGCCGCACTATAGTGGAACCCACAGCAGCAAAAATTGAAAAAATGGTTCACAAGATAATTAATAATAAGTTTATAGACGGACAATTAGATGAATGCAATTTGACATTGAAAGATTTACATAAAATAGCAGCTAGTTTTATTAGAATTCTGGTGGGTATTTATCATTCCAGAATTGATTACCCGGAACAGGATTTGGGCAAAGAGCCGGAAGAAGAGAAACCGATAAAAGAAAAAGATGCAAATCAGAAATTTCCGCCTCACACTTAAGGCATTCCTTCAGGCCTTTCCTTTAAAGAATAGGAAGGTAAAGAATAGGAAGGCCTACTTGTGCCTCAAAGGGCATCCCTGTGGATTAGAATGAATGTAGTAAATATTTCCAATAGACAAAAAAAAATATCTTTTTCACCAGGGAAGATTAAATTTTTAGCTAAAAAAATTTTAGTTCTTCTTAAAATAAAAAATAAAAACCTTAGTATTCTTTTTGTAAATGATAGACAAATCAAAAAACTGAATAAAATATATAGAAAAAAAAATTCTGCAACCGATGTACTGGCATTTAGCATGCAGGAAGGCAAATTTCCCCGCTTAAACCCTCACATTTTGGGTGATATAGTTATTTCAGTTGAGACTGCACACAGATGTGCTGATGAGCAAAATTCCATTTTAATTAAGGAAATCTCACTTTATCTAATACATGGCATTCTACATTTGCTTGGATTTAGGGACTACGGGAGAAGTAAGGCAAAAATGAAAAGAAAGGAAAAGAAACTTTTTTCTAAATTATGGAACGCAGAAAGTTAAGCGAAAGTTTTAATTCGGCTATAGAAGGTTTTATTTTTGTTTTAAAGAGCCAGCGTAATATGCGGTTACATTTTATAGCTGCTGCCATGGTTCTCATGGCGGGTATTTATCTTAATCTGGAAAAGCTGGAATTATTATTACTTACCACCGCCATTAGTTTTGTTTTAATATCAGAGATGTTTAATACGGCTATGGAGCTGGTTATTGATTTAATAACAGATACTTTTCATCCATTAGCCAGAATAATTAAAGACATTACCGCTGGTTGTGTTTTGATAGCTGCTATAAATTCTGTTGTGATTGGTTATCTGGTTTTTGCTAAATTTCTTTTTACACCCGGCCCTTCGGCAAATCTCATCAAGCTCAAGCAGACACCGTGGCACATTACTTTCATTGCACTTCTTTTAGTTTTATTTCTGGTGATATTGACAAAGGCTTTTTTTGGCAAGGGAAAACCTCTACGCGGAGGCATGCCTTCCGGACACAGTGCCGTTGCTTTCTCTGTGTGGACTATCGTGGCTTTAAATACTACCAATAAATTATTAATTATATTAGTCTTTTTTCTGGCTTTTTTAGTTGCTCAATCAAGAATTAGGGCAAAGATTCACACAGTTTGGGAAGTGATTTTGGGTGCTACCCTGGGAATTTCAGTAACTGTGCTTCTTTTTCAAATTTTTGGGTAAGTGCTAATTTGTCCGCCTCGGGCGAACTTATTAAGGGAGCTTAAAAAATGGTTAAACGTTTAAGGAATTATTTTTTGGCAGGTTTGGTAGTTATATTGCCTGGTGTTTTGACTATAGTCATTTTAAGGTTTTTAATTATAAAATTGAATCTCTTTCTACTTGTTCTGCTTGGGCCTGTAACGCATTTTTTTCCTGTATTAAAATCCAGCCCTTACCTTGAAGAGGCAGCTAAAGCGGGGGCTTTTATTTTAGTCATTTTATTTATTATTTTAATTGGCCTGGCAGTTAAAGTTATAATTCTAAAAAATTTCTTTTATTTCTTTGAAAAGATGTTCATTAAGGTTCCTATGGTCAATAAAATTTATATTGCTCTAAAACAACTCTCACGCGCATTTTTAGGTGATCAGTTGAAAATTTTTGGGAATGTAGTCCTGGTTGAATATCCGAGAAAAGGTCTTTATTCAATCGGCTTTGCTATCAATAAAACAAGCGGTGAAATATCAAAGAAGATGGCCAATGAGAGACTTTTTAATGTTTTTATTCCCACTACCCCAAATCCTACCTCAGGTGTTTTTATACTGGTGCCGGAAGAACAACTGACTTTTCTAAATATTACTTCAGAAGAGGCGTTAAAACTCATAGTTTCATTTGGCAAAGTGTTTCCAGGACCCTCTAGCGATAATACCTCATAATATAAACCCCATTAGAGATAGTCCACTGTTTATTTCTTAGAGCACATCGTGATAAAATATAGACTATCGCTTGGTTATCTTTAACGGGGTAAATTTAAGCTTAACTTAAAAATATCAATGGCCATCCAGAAAACAGAAGCCATAGTCCTTAAGAATCAAGACATCCGTGAGACCAGTCTCCTTGTTACTCTTTTTACCAGAAATTTCGGAAAGATTCAGGGTATCATAAAAGGCATCAGGGGAAGTCGCGGTAAAATAAATAACAGCCTTCAGTCTTTCGCCAACAGTAACATAGTTTTCTACGAAAGAAAGAGGGGAAATTTACACACTATATCTCAATGCGATTTAAAAAACTTTTTCGGCAATTTACGAAAAGACCTCAAAAAAACATCTTATGCTTACTATTTCAGCGAATTAATTCAAGATTTTTTGCAACTCCACGATAAAAATGAAGATATTTTTAATCTATTGGTCAATTCACTTATTGCTCTGGATGGAGAAAAAATAGACGCTGAAATACTGGCCAGAATTTTTGAACTACAATTGCTCTCTTTATCCGGATTTAAGCCAAAAATTGACTGTTGCCTAACTTGCTCTAATGAAGTCAAAGATAAAGCTTTTTTTAGTTTTAATGAAGGCGGTCTCTTGTGTTCGAGATGCGCAAGGAATACAAGAGGAGTGGTAACTATAACACACGACGCTTTATTTTTTATACATTTATTGGAAAGTAAAAAACTCTCAGAGCTCATGCATCTTAAAATTGCACCCTCTTTAAAAAAAGAACTGGCCTTGGTTTTACATCAATTTATGCAAGTGCATAGCGGCAAAAAATTTAGGAGTCTTAAATTCATTAAACAAATAGAGGGCATAAAGGACTAAAATAAAGTTCAATTAAGTATTTTGGATTAAAAAAGTCTTGAAACTGAGTTTTGCTTATGTTAAAATTAAACGAAATTAGAACTGTAATTTAGATACACAAGAATGAAAGTAGAGTTATTTTTAGAAACCAAGCTAATATGTATTTTCAAGATATAATCAGAAAATTAGATAAATACTGGGCCGGACAAAAATGCGCCATTTTGCAGCCCTATGATATCGAAGTAGGAGCTGGAACTTTTCATATGGCGACTTTTTTTGGCTCACTTGGGAAAAAACCGCAAAGGATAGCTTATGTGCAACCTTCCAGGCGTCCGACAGATGGTAGATATGCCCAGAATCCGCTGCGAACTCAATTTTATTATCAGTATCAGGTTATCTTAAAACCTCCCCCCAAAGATGTTCAAAAAATGTACCTAAATAGCCTTGATTTTTTAGGCCTTGATTATAAAAAGCATGACCTGCGCTTTGTTGAAGATGATTGGGATTCTCCAACGCTTGGTGCCTGGGGGCTTGGATGGGAAGTGTGGTTTGATAGCCTTGAAATAACACAATTTACTTATATGCAACAGGTAGGTGGTATTGACCTCGACATCATTCCAGTTGAAATTACTTACGGACTCGAGAGAGTTTGTATGCTCGGGCAAAAAGTTTCAAACCTCTTCGATATCAAATGGAATGATAATTTGACTTACGGCGATTTACATATAATAAGAGAAAAAGAGTGCTCAAGATATAATTTCGAAGAGGCAGACAGAGGGATGTATCTCGAGCTTTTCTCCATGTTTGAGGGTGAAGCAAAACAAGTGCTTGAAAAAGAACTTCTAGTGCCAGCTTACGAATGCGTTTTAAAAATGTCTCATATATTTAATCTGCTTGATGCCAGGGGCGCTGTGAGCGTCGTGGAAAGAGCTACTTTTATTGGACGCGTAAGGTCTCTGGCAAAAAGATGCGCTTTTCTTTATATAAAGAAACTTAAGACATAAAAGCGTTTGATGAGTCTTATTAACTATGCCTCCAAAAAAACAAAAAAAGTCAGTTTTTCTTCTTGAAATTGGGTGTGAAGAATTGCCTTCTTTGTATACCAGAAATGCTATTTCACAACTTAAGCGCATTGCCGCTCAGGTTTTCACCGAAGCGCGCCTAAAGTACGAAGACATAACTTCTTTTGGGACATACCGCAGAATCGGCATTCTGGTTAGCGGCCTTAGCCCCAAACAAACTCCGGAAAAAGAAGAGATTTGGGGGCCGCCTGAATCAAGGGCTTTTGATGAAAAAGGTAAACCCACCGAAACTTTCCATGGATTTTTAAGAAAATTAAAGATAGCTAAGGAAAACATACAGATTAAAAAAACTAATAAGGGCCGGTATCTCTGTGCAATTAAAGAAAAACCCACCTCAGATACCATTACAATTTTACCGGCCTTATGCCCGGATATCATTAACTCAATTCAGTTTCCCAGAACTATGCGCTGGGCGGATTCGTTTTCTTTTGCCCGTCCCATTCGCTGGATATTAGCCTTGATTGATAATAAGCCTGTTAAGTTTAAAATTGCAGGTGTTTCTTCAGGCAATTATACTTTTGGGCACAGGCTTCTAAGGGATAAAAAAATTAAAATTTTAAATGCCGCCGGGTATTTTAAATCCATCGAGAAGCTAAAAGTTTTTGTTTTTCCCGGCAAACGCGAAAAAATTATAATTAGCCAGCTAAAAAAATCTGTAGGCAAGTTGGGGGCAGAGGCAATCTTTGATAAGCATTTACTCCAAGAAATTGTATATTTAACTGAGTGGCCCTTCGCATTTACAGGCAGTTTTAAGCAGAGATATTTAAAATTACCCCCCGAAGTTCTCCTGGCCAGCATGTCAAAAAATCAGAAAACCTTTGCCCTTTTTAAAAAAGATGGCCGGCCTATGCCCAACTTTGCAATTGTAATAGATAATCATCCCTCAAAAATAGATAACATTCGAAAAAATTACGAAAATATATTAGAAGCCAAATTGAAAGACGCTGAATTTTTTTATACCAGAGACGCGAAAACAAAATTTGAAAATAGAAATAAAGACCTGGAAAAACTGATTTTTCATAAAGACATTGGGAGCATGCTTGAAAAAGTTAAGAGATTAAAAAATCTCTCTATGCATATGGCCAAGGAATTAAATTTGACTGAAAAAGATAAAAATTTACTTATGCGTTCTGTCTGGTTGTCTAAAGCAGACCTTGCCACCGATATGGTCAAAGAATTTCCCAGTCTTCAAGGAATTATGGGATTTTATTATGCCAGGAAAGACGGTGAGCCAACTCAGGTAGTTTGTGCCATAAAAGAGTATTATTTGCCCAGGTTTTCTTCCGATTCTCTGCCCAAGACAAAATATGGTTCTATGCTTAGCTTTCTTGACAGGCTCGATACTATTACAAGTTGCTTTGCGGTCAATTTAATTCCCACCGGTAGCTACGACCCTTATTCTCTTAGAAGGCAGGGACAGGGACTGGTACGAATTGCCCTTGAGCATAAAATAAATATCGATATATCCGATATAATATCTCAGGATATAAAATTATTGGGCCAAAAACTTAAAAAAGAACCGGCTGCCTTAAAAGAAGAGGTGCTTTCATTTTTAAAAGAAAGAATCAGGCCGCATTTAATTGAGCAGGCTAAAAGGGAAGATTTAGTAGATGCTATCCTGGATACGACTTTTGATAATTTCCTGAACATGGTTGAAAAAATCAGACAGATTTCTTCCATTATAAATTCTAAAGATTTCTTCCGCGCCCACAAGGTAGTTGAGCGCACCGCTAATATATTAAAATCTTCAAAATTACCTCTATTGGAACCAAATCCTAATGTTTTTAGAGAAAAATTAGAAAGAGACCTTTTTGCCGTTTATCAAGATAAAAAAGACGAGATACTCAGTTTAATTTCTCAATCAAAATATGTCTTGGCTACCAGGCTTTACGGAGTAACTTTTTTCGACATTTTACATCTCTTCTTTGATAAAATTCTTATCAATGTCAAAAATGAAAAAATAAGAGATAATCGGCTGGCCTTGATGGGTGCTATAAATAAACTTTATACCCGGGGTATAGCCGATATATCTAAAATAAAGACACAACTTAACGAATAAAAAAGGGGACAAGTAAAAGGGGACAGACACCTTTTTAATACAGGCAGACAAGTGTAAATTATATATTTACAATTACAAAAGGAGGTTAGTTGAAAAAATGCCGAAAAAATATATTTACTTCTTTGGTGACGGAAAGGCTGAAGGCAGGGCAAACTTGAAAAAACTTCTCGGGGGAAAAGGAGCAAATTTGGCAGAAATGACCAATATGGAAATACCGGTGCCTCCCGGCTTCACTATATCGACTGAGGCATGCATTTATTATCAAGAACATAAAAAATATCCTCCGATTTTAGAAAAGGAAATAGAAAAAAATCTAAAAAAATTGGAGGGGAACCTGGGTAAAAAATTCGGTGATAAACACAATCCGCTCCTGGTATCTGTCCGTTCCGGAGCAGCTGTTTCAATGCCTGGAATGATGGATACAATTTTAAACCTAGGACTAAACGACGAAACCATTAAAGGCCTGATAGCTCAATCCAATAATGAAAGATTCGCCTACGATGCTTACCGCAGGTTTGTGCAGATGTTTGGAGATGTGGTTTTGGGAGTCGAGCACAAGAAATTCGAAGAAGCGCTGACACGCAAAAAACACAGTTCAAAAGTCAAACTCGACACACAGCTCAATGCCGGGGCCCTTAAAGATTTAGTAGCTGAGTTTAAGAAAATTATTAAAGAGGCAACCGGCAGGACATTTCCTGAAAAACCATATCAACAGCTGGAAGGAGCCATAAAAGCTGTTTTCAGCTCCTGGGGCAATAAGCGCGCTATAACCTATCGTAAACTCAATAATATTCCGGATAATCTTGGCACTGCTGTTAATATCCAGGCCATGGTCTTTGGTAATATGGGTGATGATTCCGGCACAGGCGTTGCTTTTACCAGAAACCCCGCTACTGGTGAGAAAAAGTTCTATGGTGAATATCTTATGAACGCTCAAGGTGAAGATGTAGTGGCAGGCATTAGAACGCCTCATCCTATTGGAGACTTAAAAAAAGAATCTCCTAAAAATTACAATCAGTTAATAAAAATTCAATCCAAGCTCGAAAAGCATTATAAGGATATGCAGGATCTGGAATTTACCATAGAAAAAAGAAAACTTTATCTTCTGCAGACGCGTACCGGTAAAAGGACAGCCGCTTCTGCGATAAAAATTGCCGTGGATATGGTTAAGGAAAAATTAATCAACCGCAAGCAAGCCATCTTAAGAGTAGAACCGGAACAACTTGATAGATTGTTACATCCAATGATAGACCCCAGGCAAAAAATACAAGTTATTGCCAGGGGCCTGCCTGCTTCTCCAGGTGCCGCAGTTGGCAAAGTTGTTTTTAACTCCGAGGAAGCCGCCGAAATGACAAAAGATGGTGAAAAAATTATTCTGGTAAGGTTAGAGACTTCCCCCGAGGATATAGGTGGCATGGCTGCTTCAGAGGGTATTTTAACGGCACGAGGCGGCATGACTTCTCACGCGGCGGTTGTAGGCAGGGGAATGGGCAAGTGCGCGGTTGTAGGGTGCAACAATTTGAGAATACGCGAGGAAAAAGACGAATTTAGCGTTAAAAACGTAGTTATAAAAAAAGGCGATTACATAAGCTTAAACGGCTCAACAGGCGAGGTCATACTTGGGCAAGCCAAATTACTGCGACCTAAGATTACAGCCGATTTTAAAAAATTAATGCAGTGGGCCGATGAGTTTAGAAAAATGAAAGTAAGGGCAAATGCTGATACACCTAAAGATGCCAGGCAAGCGCTTGAATTTGGGGCA
>CAYUDR010000011.1:0-6361 GCA_964443705.1 uncultured Planctomycetia bacterium
CGGCAAACATCCCTCCCATGCTCTCACCTAAAATGCCACTCAAGCTTATGGTTGTTAAAAGCATGCTGATTAAAAACTGCTCAAGGCCGCAGTGTAAAGAAAAATAGACACCCAACCACTGCCTTACGCCGTGATAGAAAAAACTGATAAAAAATATATAAATAAATAAACGATATATCTGTTTGTCAAAAAGCGTTTGTCTGTAATTAAAACTTAATTTGCCTGATTCCGGAGCAACCCCCGGGAAATAAAAATATATCCCCGCGCATACAAACACGGCTATAATAGCCGGCAGTAAAAATATCCAACGCCAGAAAATCACACCACTTAAAAACAATCCCAGGAGCGAAGAGACAAAACCAAAACTAAAAAATGCCCCCACCTTCCTTCCTCTTTCAGAAGATGGAAATCTTTTAGCAATTAAAATTAAGCTTAAGGGAATAATAGCTGCACCAGCTACGCCGGCCAGAACACGTCCCGCAAAAAGAACATATATATTTGCAGACAAACCTGCTAAAAAATTAGCCAGTGAAAAAATACCTACACATAAAAAAAGTATTTTCTTTTTCTTAACACTTCTGGCCAGTGGTCCGTAAATCAAGGCCGCCAGTCCATAAGGAAGCATATAAAGCCATATAGCCTTACCAGCCAGAAATTCACTTACCGCGAACGTATTAGCTATAGAAGGAACAATAGCTGAAACTGCAGCCACGTTAAAAGAAAGAACAAAACCTGCTGAAATTATAATAAAAAAAACTGATTTTTTTATGCTTTGGACTCCTTTTCAATAATACGCTTAAAAATTTCCAGGTTTTCCCGTGAATGTTTATTAATCATCTCCTGGACCTGCTCATCATTAAACTTGGCCTTCTCATCCATCTGAAAATGCTGAATCCAGCTCATCAAAATGCCTCCAGGGGCCGGAGTATAAAGCCAGATAATTTTCATATATTTAAAGGGAAATTCGGGCGGTAATTTCTGTGCATATGCAAAATGATAGTCTTTAAAAAGCAACCTGAAAGACTGCCAAGAGTGGCCTTCATCATCAGTCAGGCGAAAAGTAAGCTTATTGCCTTCTCTTTTTAAAATCTCAGCTTTCTTGTATTCTCCTCCAAATAATTCTGTCCAACGTTCAATATCATTAGAAATATCAAAAATTTTATCATATGGCGCATCAATTAAAATAGAATTACACGTATGTCCCATATTTGCCTCCCTCTCTTTAATTACTGATAACTGACTACTGATTACTTCTTGACTATAGCTACCACACGCGCAAAGCTTGCTCCGACATCTTTGATTTTTACCGGAAAACAGGCAACTTTAAAACCAAATGGCTTGGGCAGGTTATCTAAATTAGCCAAACGTTCGATATGGGCGTATTCCCGCTCACGGCCATAAAAATGTGCCGGCCACAAAACAGATTTGTCTTTAGTTGATAAAAAATCTTTAAGCATAACCGGGTAAGGACGGTCAAAGCCAAGGGTATCTATGCCAACTACTTTTATTCCCTGATTCAGGAGCCATTCAATGGCCTCGGGAGCAACACCGCAAAATTTAGTCATATAATATTTGGTGCCAAAATACTTATCGGCTCCGGTATGAAGAAGAACGATATCTTTTGGTTTTAATTTATAATTAATCTTAGTAAGTGCGGCTTCCAAATCTTTCTTTGAAATCGCCTCACCCGGACTCATGTGAGTCAAATTCAGAACCACCCCATCTCCATAAAACCAATCCAGCGGCAAATCATCTATTTTTTTGGCTTTTTCCCCTTCACACTTGGTTCCAAAATGATAAGGGGCATCGATGTGAGTTCCGGTATGCACGCTGCACAAAACCATTTCCAGAGAAAGAAACTCTCCATCAGGTAAATCACCTGGCTTGATTATTCTTTTACCTAAAAAATAAGAAATAATTCCTTTGAGCGTCTTGCGCATCATAATCCAGTTCAGATGTTCAATTCCCTTTCTATGAGTAAGTCTATCTATCTTAATAGGATGGGCCTCAGGGTTCGCATCATCTATAGGCAAGCTTAAATCGATTATTTTCATTTATTTAATTTGGCTCGTATTATTTTCTCAATATCATTGATACTGGAAAACTTGGTTATCTCTTTATCACCTAATTCGACATTAAAGGCCTTTTCTAAAGCTGTTATTATCTCAACAGCTTCCGTAGAATCCACCCCTATATCATCATAAAGCTTCCCGTCCTCTTTTAATTCATCCGGCTTAATTTTTAAAATGCCTACTAAAATATCTTTTATCTTATCTTTTGTTTCCATTTATTGCTCCCTTCCTCTTTCAACTACCAAAACCGAATTTATTCCTCCTCGGCCCCGCGAAATAACCAGGGCTTTATTTATCTTATGTTCTTTCGCCTGACCTCTGACATAATTTAGTCCCTCCGGGTCGGGCTCATCTAAATTTAAGGTGGGTGGAATCAAATTATGTTCCATGGCCAGGATAGTAATAATTAAATCTACTGCTCCAGATGCCCCCAGCAAATTTCCAAACATTGATTTCGGGCAGCTAACCGGTATATCTCCAGCCTTATCGCCAAAGACAGTTTCTATAGCCCTGGCTTCGCTCTTATCCCATATATCCTTCGCTAAACCATCCAGGCTTATATAATCAATATCAGCTGGTGTTATGCCAGCATCTAAAAACGCCATATTAATAGCTCTGGATAATTCTTCGCCACTGGAATCAGGCTCAATCCTGTCTTTTCCATCGCAGGTTGTGCCATAACCCGAAATAAGCGCCGCTATCTTTGCTCCCCGGCCCAACGCCCGTTCTACACCTTCCATAATAACAATGCCCGCGCCTTCGCCAATTACAAATCCATCGCGTTTTTTATCGAATGGCCGGTAAGCGCTTTGCGGATTGGCATTATTTTTAGAAAGAGCGCCATATGTATTACAGCACAACAGAGCATATGGGGTAACCGGGGCCTCCATGCCTCCAGCCAGAACCATATTCAGCTTGCCTTTATTCAGGGTCTTACGGGCATAGCCAATGGCCATTAAGGAACCGGCCCTATCTGCTATAAGTGTTTTACTAAAACCTTTTATGCCATAATAAATTGACAGCTGACCCTGAGGTGCAGCAGGAAACCAGGCAGAGGCCATATAAGGCGATACCCCTTTTCGGCCTTCAATATATAAATCACGCAATTCTGTTTCCGCATATAACCATCCGCCCAGGGCATTACCTAAAAAAATGCCAAGTAAATCCGGGTCTTCCTTCTGGATATCAATCTCAGCTTCTTTCAATGCCAACTCTGAAGCAATCATAGCCATATGAGAAAAAACATCTATCTTTCTTAAAAGACGCGGGGATACATGGCTATATTGTTCTAAATCATCAATTTGCCCGGCTATATGCGAAGGATATCTCGAGGCATCAAAACGTTTGATATCTTTTATAAAAGAGCGCCCCGCCTTGACATTAGCCCAGAATTGACGCCTGCCAATACCTGAAGGGGTAACTATACCCAGACCCGTAACAGCTACTTTTCTATTATTCATCAGCCCTTAACCCTTTCTAATATCAAAGAAGAATGAATACCAGAAAAACCACTGCTTGTTTTTAACATAGTATTTATTTTTTTTCTGCGACTAACATTGGGAATATAGTCTAAATCACATAAGGGATCTTTCTCTTCTTGATTTATAGTGGGTGGAAGAATATCCCTTTCAAAAATCATGGCACCCACCACCATCTCTATGGCATTCGCAGCTGCCAGAGGATGGCCTATCATAGACTTTAGTGAACTTATCGGAATTTTATAGGCATAATCTCCAAAAACCATTTTATAAGCACTTGTCTCAAATATATCATTCATTCGCGTAGAAGAACCATGCGCATTGATATAATCCATTTCTCCTGGCTTAAGAGAAGCGTCTTTTAAAGCCAGATTTATACAATCAGCCATAGCCTTTCCGTCGGAAGGCAAATCGGTCATGTGAAAAGCGTTGCAACTTGTCCCAAAGCCTGTTACCTCACAATAAATCTTAGCGCCTCGCTTTAAAGCGTGATTTAGCTCTTCCAAAATCAAAATTCCCGCCCCCTCCGATAAAATAAAACCATCGCGCTTCTTATCAAAGGGACGGCTGGCAGCTTCTGGGTTATCATTTTGAACAGAAAGCACATTAATAACATCAAAGGCGCCAAAAGTGATAGGTGTAATGGGTGCCTCGGCTGCCCCGCTAATCATTATGTCATGTTCGCCGTCTTGAATAGATTCAAAGGCAAAACCTACCGAGTCTGTACCGGCAGTGCATCCGGTAGACAGGGTATTGCAAATACCCTTCAACCCATATCTGGCTGAAATCTCAATGGATGGCGTATTAAACATAGCCGCGTCGTATAAATCCGGGCGCACCTTATCCGGATCAATGGGGTTCTTGCCGTTATCGGTAACTAAAGAAAATTCTTCTTCCATATATTTTGTGCCGCAGATAGCATTAGCCAGACATACGCCTGTTCGCTCCAGGTTTATCTTAGATAAATCTATTGAGCTGTCTTTTAAGGCCATATCTGCTGCCGCCACCGAAAACTGCACATATCTATCCATGCGCATGGCATCTTCGTGGCTAAGATTGAATTTAAAAGGGTTGAAATTTCTTACCTCAGCGGCAATTTTGGTATTAAACATCGAAACATCAAAATTATCAACTTTCTTAACCGCGGATTTGCCCGAAATCATAGCCGCGTAAATTTCTTCCTTGCCAATGCCATTGGGCGAAATCACTCCTATGCCAGTAACAACTACTCTCTTTTTCATTCTTCACCTTCAGAAATTCGGGTTATTTTAAAAACAATGTTTCCCCCATCGGGGCAGGTAACTGTGTCTATAGAATCCGGATTGTCCATAAAGAAAAACTTTGCCCCAAAATTGAGGGCAAAAAGCGCAGGAAACATCAGGTGGTATGCTGCCCCGCAAAAACCGGAGATGCATTTTAATCCTTCAAACTCAAATTTATCTCCCAGCTTATAACCATAGGCACATTTACCTTTTGCTTTAACTACTTCAACAAGCATCTTTTTTGGCTGGGGCCCTGTATAAGCAAGGTCTTTATCTAATACCGCAACCTTACCTTCTACATCTAATACCTCTGCCTTAAATTCTAACTTTCCTCCATCGGGGCAGGTAACTAAAAGAGAACGCTGGTTGTCCCTAAAAGGGAAATGTCCGGCAAAACTTAAGGTATATATGACGGGAAATAAGGCATGGGCAAGGCCAAGACAAAAGTGTTCCGGGGGATGAGTAAAATCTTCTAAGATAATCTCATCGCCTATTTTATAACCATGATAGCAATGGCCCTCCACTTTACTAACGGTTAGTTTTAGTTTAGGAAAAGGTGTCTTTACCCCGTTAGAAATATCTTCTTTCTCTGTATTATGAACTTCAAACATATGATTTAATTCCTTTATTTAGATAATTATTCAAATAGCTATCAAATTTCTAATGGGGTTTACCATAAATACCTTTTATTAATTAACAAATTTTTTTGTTTGCATTATCAGCTCTTCCTTGCTGAAAAATTTATTGCTTTTTTCTACGCTATGCACCATCTCAACAAGTTTTTTGTTCAAAGGTGCTTCTAAATTATTTTTTTCAGCCAGATTAACAAATTCCCCGTTTATATAATCTATCTCTGAGAGGCGATTTCTTTTTATGCTCTGCAATATCGAGCCGTAAAGCGGCTTTTCACTTAAGTTAATCATAATGGCGCTAAATTTCTCAGCTGCTTGGGCAACAGACAATAAAAGTAATCCTGTTAAACGCTCTAATGAAAAATTAGGCAAGGATACCAAATTTATGCCGTTTTTTTTAATAACATCTAATCCTTCCCTCCAGATAGCAATACTTATGCGGCTTACTGCTAAATCACTAAACGCCTCCTGCATGCTTAAACCCAGTATAGCCGTAATGCAATTACTGGCATTGACAAAAATCTTTAGATATTTCATTCCTTTAATATCATTGCTAACAATAATAGGGAAAATCTCACTTAGGTGCCTGCGAACTTTATCCCCGCATTTATTGCCGGAATACGCCCCATTATCCACAATCCACTCACCTTCAAAATTATGTACAATCCTGGCCGGCTCCAGATATGTTGAGCCAAACATTACAATGCTCGAGATAATGTTTTCTTTTGCTATGTATTTAGAAACAATGTTTTCCGCCTGGATGCCGTTTTGAATCGTTAGAAGGCAAGTGTCTTTTAAAAAGTTTAAATTATTTTTCAAAGCCTCTTCTACATCCTGAGTTTTTACCGCCAAAATTACTAAGTCAGGTGTTTGTTTAAGTTTTTCAAAAACATCAATATTAATATTAAAATTTCCTC
>CAYUDR010000011.1:6371-14850 GCA_964443705.1 uncultured Planctomycetia bacterium
CTACAATGGTTAAGCCCTTCTTTTTTACATCCTCAATGGAGCTAAGATGACCAATTAAAGACACACCATCTTCTTTAAACTTTAAATATCCTGCAACCAAACTGCCTATGGCACCTGCGCCAATCACTGCTATTTTTATTCTATTAGCCTTCTCTAAAGTCATAATAAACTGCTTTTGTGCTTCTCTTTATGCTTCTAATCAGAGTCCGGCCCGGCAGCATCCTCAGGGAAACCATATTTCCTGTAATCAAAACCTGAGTGTTCCAATAGCCTGACCATAACGCTATAAAAAGACGCGGGCACATCAGAGAAAAAGGCGCTAATGACATCCCCCTCTTCGACTATCTGTGAATTTCTTAACTTGCTATTTTCTTCGGCCTTTTTGATTACGGCATATTTGGCAATATCGCGATGAAAAAGCGGTATTTTGGAAATTACTAAATTAAATTTTTTTTGAGTCTCAAGATTCCATTCCATCTTAAAAAAGGCCTCTCCAGTATACAAATTATCAAATATAGTAAAATTTTACTATTTGCTTATTATACTAAAAAAGAGATTACTGTCAAGAATTTTTTTAGGTTTTTTAAGGCAGGGATTTAAAGGGAAGAAATTTTCTTTTCCAGGTATTTAATGAACCCGCTAATAAAAACAATTTCTGCTTTAATTAATTTTAAATTGTGGTCAATAATAGCAAAAAGATTGTACTTATCTTCATCATCTTTTAATTTTTTAAACATCTTCTCTTCCCATCTCTCTATGCGCTCTAATCCTCTCAGGCGGCTCTTTAGACGGCGAAGGATGAGGGACTTATCAGCATATGGCAGAAAAAACAGCGAAAGGTCAACGTTTAAAAACGGCCTCTGGATTATAAGAAAATTTTTATTTAACAGCTCTTCAAAACGCCTGCGTCCGGTAAGTGTCAGGCTGTAGACATACTTTTCCGGGCGCCTACCCGCCTTACCAATTTTGCGTTTGAGAAATTTCTTTTTTTGGAGAGCCCTTAAAGGATAATAAATAGATTTGGTTTCCAAGCCCGCAAAGGGGCCAAGAACCTTTTTAATTTCTTTTTTGATTTCGTATCCGTGTTTAGGCCTTTTTTTCAAAAGGCCTAAAATAAGCAATTCCTGTATCATTACCAGTCTTTCTTTCTTATTTAAAAACTATATTAAACTCTGTCTGCCACGTTCTATTTGGGCTTAAGGCAAGTTTCCAGTGCGTTAAAAAACAACCACATTGAAATATTTTTTCTAAATACGCCTCTGATTGAGATATGGTAAAAACCGGAAAATACCACATAGAAGCCGCTTCATCCAAAACAAATTCAATTTCAAACTGTCTAACCTTATCTACCAGGCAAACTTTCTTTACAGTTTTGAGATTAGCGGATTTATGAAGCGCTTTTCTCTGTGAGTCGCATTTAAAATAGCGCTTCGGCTTACGAGAAGAATAAAGAGAAAAATTAAACTCTACGCCGAAGATACAATTTAAATCTTCTTTGCTTTTATTTAAAAGAGAATAAGTTGCTTTAATCACATTATCTTTAACAAAAGATATTTGCTTTTTGATATCAAGTGAAAAGGCCTTAGCCCCCAACCAGGCATCTCCCTTTCTTTCAAAGATAACTTCTCTGTCATTCTTCTTAATCAAGGAATAGGGCTTATCTATGAAATTATCACATTTTCTAAGCTTGCCTTCTTTAAATTTCTTTAAACTAGTCTGTTTTTCCAGGACATGGTCCTGAAAGGCCCTTCTTAAATACCTGTCAAATGTTATTTTTTTAAATTTGGTTTTCTTGGAATTATTTTTGAGATGATAAGCCTCCCTTTTGCGACTTAAGGTATTAATTAAATTTATATTTTTCCTTCTCAAATCCAACTCGAACAAACTCCCTCCATAAGCGGGCTCAAAAAAAAGATTCAAGGCTCCAGAGCGCAGCATAACTTCTCTCCTGCCGTCTAAATTAAAATCCAATGTTTTGCATTCAAAGGTTTGTCCGGCCTGATTTTTCTTAAAAAGATTTTCAGCCGCAATTAAATTTTCATAAATCGCTTCTCTTAAATGCGGTAAATACAGGCCGCCAAAAAGTCCGTGCCAGTAGGCATCGTTGCATTGAGAGCGGTATAAAAAATCGAGCGCCCTTTTATAAGATAAGCTTTTCTTATTTTTACTCAAACCTTTTTCTTGACTCACCATAAACATTCTTTTATGCATATTATTTGATTCGGGATATTTGACAAAGAAATTCTTCCAGAAGCCTCCTTTCAAAAAAGGTAAAAATTTCTTATATTTAAGCCGTCTTTTTAAGATATTTAATAAATTTTCAAAATATATCCGCTCTTTTGCAGGCAAAGCCCAGCGCATCATCTTATCATAAGAAGCTGTGGGTAAATATGCTATAGATGTAGGCGGGTTTTGTTTTATAAAGGAAGCGGCTGTTTTTACTTCAATCCAATCTCTGTTGTCTTCCAAAGATTTAAAAAAATTCTCAAGCCATTTCTTCTTATAAACCAAATTATAAGTGCCGGGCCATACCCCGAACTTTTCCCCATCGGCTGCCAGAGTTATACATCGTGAGCCCTGCTTCCTTTTGTGGCGCAGATAATCGATAACCACAGAAACCTTCTTGAAAGGAACTAAATAGCGTAAATCTTCATTGATAGGAAAAATAAATAGTTTTTTACCGTCGGATTCGGTGGCATAATAGCCATCTAAGCTATCTCTATCAAAACCGGCGTAGGTAAAATGAATATCATCGGCAAAAGTAAATTTTAAACCGCTGGTTGAGGTGATTTCCGGAATCTGTGGTTCCCATACTCTTTCTGCCAGCCAGAAACCCTGCGGGCGAATACCAAAAATTTTTTCTATCAGCAAAGTTAATAATCTAAGTTGCTCCCTGGCATCTGATTGGGGAATAGACGGTAAAATAGGCTCGTAGATGCCGCCGCCCAATATATCAACCTGACTGTCTTTTATCAGCGACTTCAATAACTTGATCATGCCTGGCTGTTTTTCAAAAAGCCATTTTAAGAGAAAACCGGAATAATGTAAATTCAGTTTAAGAGAAGGATATCGGTTGAGTGTTTCTATGAATGGCCTGTAGCTTCTTTGAGTAGCTTTATTTATTACAGGAAAGAAATTGCCGACAGGTTGATGGTTGTGAATGGCAATTATAAGAGCAGTTTTATCGCGCATTTATTTCCTACATTTCATCAAACGGCAAAATATTAACCACGGACATCTTTTTGGGATAAAACCTATAATTTTTTGCTGATATCTATTTTTGCTGTGTTTTTTTATTTTTTTTCAGCTGTGAAATTATTTTTAACTTTACAGGTAATTTTAAATAATCTATTATTAGCTTGCCGTTTAAGTGATCTATTTCATGCTGGAATGCCCTGGCTAATATCCCGTCGGCCTCAATCTTAATAGGCTCCCCTTCTATATTAAGACCTTCAACTAATACTTTCTCGGCACGCTTGACTTTAACTACGGCTCCGGGAACACTCAGGCATCCTTCCTGCATTTCAACCATCCCTTCTTTTTTGACTATTTTTGGATTTATAATAAAGAGCGGGCCGTAACCATCTTGCAAATCAACAACAAATAACCGCTTATCCACACCTGCCTGATTGGCTGCCAGGCCAATACCACCGGTGGCTTGCATAAGCGCTAACATCTCCTTTAAAATTTTTTTTTCCTTTTCTGTTACCTTGTCAATATTTTTAAGTTTTTCTCTTAAAATTTTCTCAGGATATGTCTTTAAGCTTAATTTCTGCATTTTATTCTCCTGATCTTTACTCTGGATTGGCTTAAAAGACTGGCCGCTAACGGCTCCAGCTTACCCTGAGAAACTAAAATCTTTTTTATGCCGGCATTTATTATAATCTTGACCGAAGTTATGGATGGCGTGTGGGTTGCGTAAAGGACGGAATCTTTAATACTAACCCCGCAGGTAGCCGCCTGAATAACGGCATTTTGAATTGCATCTAATCCGCGGCAAATCTCAAGTTGTTCATTGTCTTTCAATCCTTTTTCCTCTCTAATGCAACCTATTTCAAGGCAATGCGGTAATTTCGCCGGAGCCCCGTTATAACCTGTGGTTAAAATCCTCTTATCTTTAACAATAACAGCCCCCTCCTTTTGCTTAAGGCAGGTTGAGCGCTCGGAAACCAACCGGGCTATTTTAAAAAAATATTTATTCCAGGAAATTCTCTCTGGCTTTACTTTCTTTTTCATAACTTATAACTGCTAAAACTGACAACTGATGTTCGCCTTGGGTAAATGAATCTGCCTGATTATTTATATTGACTTTACATTGTGTGAGTTCTGGTTTCATCAATTTTATTTTCCGAATTCACACAAACAACTTTTGCTTTTAAACTTTTTAGCTCTTCTTCTTTAAAAAAACCTAAAGAAAGTACGATTAATAAATCTCCGACTTCACCCTTTCTGGCGGCCGGCCCGTACAAACAAATCTTTCCACTGCCTCTAGGCTCTAAAATACAATAAGTGAAAAAGCGTTCCCCGTTTTCTGAATTTAGAACCTGCACCATTTCCAATTCTAAAATCCCGGCTGCCCCGGCTAAGTCCTCATCGATACCTATACTGCCCTTGTAATCCAGGTTGGTCTCGGTTACTTTTACTTTATGAAGCTTGGATTTACACATTAATCTCAACATACTTATTGCTCCTTTTATACTTTTTAAGGCAGGGGATAAATTCTATTCTTTTTGCTCAATTAGTCTTTTTAGTTTCTTTCTTGTTTTCTTCTTCCCCTGAAGCTTTTTCCAGCTTATAGTTTAAGTGATGGTTATCTTTGATCTTGAAGGGGAGAAGTTCCATAAAAAAATCAACAGGCATCCACATATAAGGCGGGGCTTTAATTACCTCAAATTTCTCTATTGATTTATAGCCTTCTTTTTCAAGGCGCACCTTATGCGTCCAGTACCATTCGAAATCGAAAGACAAAGGAGTTTCGCCTTTTTCCTCATCATTAAAATAAAAAGTTGCCCCCGGAGGCTCTGTTTTAACATAAAGTTTGCGCTCAACACAACCACCTAAAATAAAACTAATTGCCAAAACATAAACTAAAAATAAAAACTTCCTCATTTTTTTATCTCTCGCAAATTACGCCTGAAAAATTCACTTAATGCCTCTTCTAATTCTCCCGGGCAAAATATGAAAAGGTCTCCTTCAATCCTTCTTTTAATTGTGTTTGCGGCTTAAAGCCAAATTTGAGCGCTTTGTTATTATCAAGTATATCCGTCTGCGAAACCTCGCGTTTGACAAAAACCGGCACTTTGAAACCGACTACCTTAAAATAAAGAGCAAGTACTTTTTTGAGCTTGATGCCACATGATGAAGAAATATTAAAAACATCATTCATTCCTTTATTGTCCATGGCTCCTAACAGCGCCTGAACAACATCTTTAACATAGATAAAGTCATAGTTGGATTCCAGGCCCTCATAAAGCAATATCTTATCCTTGGCCACCAGGCCCTTGGTCATATCATAAATGGGATTCCTCTTCATCCTCGGACCGTAAAGTCGGCTAAATCTTAAAATAGTAAGCGGAAAATTGGAACTTCTACTAAAAAGACGAGCGTACTCCTCCGCTACCAATTTGGAGGTACCATAAAATTTGCCGCTAAATCCGGCCTCTTCTTCCTTCTTTGGTTTTGAAGAGTCGGGATATACAGAACCGCTGGAGGTAAAGATAAAAGCAGCGTTTTTATCTTTGTTGGCAACAAGTAAATTAATAGCTCCTTTTATATTAATTTCAAATGCCCGCATGGGTTCCTGGCGGCAGAGCCTTTCGCTGGAAATGGCCGCCAGATGATAAATATAATCGATGTCTTTAACTATCTTCTCTACCTGCTTGAAGTTGGAAATATCGCATTGATGAAATACAAAATCTTTTTGCGATTGGAGCAAATCGTAAGTGTTTTTACCTTTTTCTAAGTCACAACCCAAAACCTTACAACCCCTTTTTAAGAGGGCCGATATTAAATGATAAGCTAAAAAAGAATCCGAGCCGGTTACCACTACTTTCATTCTTAAGAACCCAACCTCTCTATTACTCCAGCATAAAACAAAGGAAAAATTATTTCAAGATTTCCTGTTATATTAAAACCCAATCCTCCCGACTGGGTAGGCCTCTTAACAATGTTCTGGGTAGGCCTATAGTGCATTATCATGTCGAGGTTAGCAGCGGTAAATTTTTCTACCTTCGCGCCTAAATTTCTGGCTACAGATAAAGATTTCAAAAAAACCTCAGGCAAAATAACAGCCGAGGCTACATTAATTACAACTCCCCCTTCTAATTGCGAAATTATAGAAGCCAGCTTTCTAAAATCAATGTGACTTGTTTTTCCTAATGCCTCGCCGCTACAAGCCGGGTGCATATGAATTGTGTCTGTGCCTACCGCCACATGAACTGTAAGGGGCACGCCCAATTTATAACAGGTTCCGGCTATACTGTATTTCAAATAAGGGGGGTTTACCTCTTCTAATTTTCTTCCTACAGCCTCGCCCAAACCAATATCATCAGCAGCACCCTCAATTATAGCAGTATTTAAAAGTTCGCCGGTTTCCTTGGCCATGCCAAAAGTCCCATCTTTAATTGAAGTCGCTACGTCTTCCGAGGTCTCTCCGATAAGGGCAATTTCGGTATCGTGAATTATGCCCGCACCCTGCATAGCTATAGCAGTAATTATCTTTTTTTCTAAAAGGTCAATAATCAAGTTGGATAAACCTACTTTAATAACCGCATCTCCGCAGGCCAAAATAACTGGTTTATTTTGTTTTCTGGCATTTATTATTTCTGCTATTAGTTGTCTTAAATCATGGGCCTTAAGAATATTTGGTAAATTTTCAATAAAAGCCTTTAGGCTCAAATTTTTAGTGGCAACTTTGGCAAAATCTTTAAGGCGCGCTTTGTGTTTTCTGGTTTTGATAGAAATAGTTTTTATTCGTTTAAGATCAATCGGTTTTATCTTTTTAGGCATTTTTTATTTATCCTTTAAGTTTTTACAATAAAAAATGGTAAAATTTCATTATTCTAAGTTTAAACCAAACAGTTAAAAAAGTCAATAAATCCTTTTTTAAAAAGATGGGGGTTCTAAATTAATGATTTTGGAAGTCTTAATCTGAGGGCGAGGGTGTCTCACTCATCTATTTCAGGGTACCGGAGAATCTTTTATATATAAAAAAGGCACGTCTTAAACTCAAACCCCTAGCCAATCCTGAGTGGCCAGCAAGTAGTATCTACGTGCCGCTAAGCGCCTTCTTTTTGGAGGTATCCCTCAAAATTTGCACTTTTTGACACCTGCGATACTTGGGCTTAAGGCGTGCTTGAGAAGCAATGCTTCTCTATCAGAGATTATACCATATCCACAAAAGAAATCAAGAATTTTTTTTGCTAAAATTTATTTATCAGAAGCCCTGATAGCAACTTTGGGTAAAAATAAGTAGACTTTTTTGGCATGCGTTCGCCGCAAAGGGCTACATTTTTAATTTGAGTGAGGCGGGTGGGTTTGAGAAAAAATGCCATTTTGCACTCTCCTGCCTTTACCAAGGCAACGGCTTCCTCGGCATTCTTGGTAAAGTTGAGAGCTTCTTCACTATTCACAGCTAATATGTCTTTAATTAAAAATTCATCCAGTATAGTTACGTCCAGTTTCTTATAAGCACCGGACTTATTTGCGCCAAGAGATGCTTCTAAGCCCTTTGCGGCATCTGCCTCATTCTTCAAAGTTAAGACAAAAAACTCATTATTTAAAAATAAACCGAACTTATGAGAATCACCTGTGGTTTCTATGGCTTTTAGAGTAGTTTCGAGGTCAGGCATCTTTTGCATATCAAAAAATTCTTTTATTTTTCTATTAGCTTCCTGCCGGCCAATTGTATTTAACTTTTTAATCAGGCGGTAGACCGGTAAAATCAGGAGGCCTTCCTGTTCTATATTGGCAAAATACATTAAAATAAAATTTGCGCCATCTTTAGCGGCCTGCGGATGCAGTTTTTTATAATTTAAAGCCGTCTCATATCTGTGATGACCATCGGCGATAAAAACCTGTTTGTCTTTTAGCATCTGCGTTATTTTGGATATTTTGTTTTTATCTGCTACCCTCCACAAAGAATTCTTAATACCATTGGAAGCGGTAACTTTTAGGAAAGGGGGTTGTTTTTTAAGTTTATCGAAAGTGCTTTCGGCTACATTCTTATTATCAAAATAAAAAGAAAAAATTGGGCTAAAATGTGCCCGCGCGGCCTCCAGCAATTTCAGGCGGTCGGCCTTGGGTGCATTTAACGTTTCTTCATGAGGAAAGACTTGCTTTTTATCAAAATCGACCAATTCTATTAAGGCAAAAAAGCCTAATCTTAACGTTCAACACTCCACCTCCCGGGCCGGTGGAGCCCCACGGGCAAGCCCGCCATATTTCCTGGCGGGCAAGCCCGTGGCACCACTTAGTTTCG
>CAYUDR010000012.1:0-14849 GCA_964443705.1 uncultured Planctomycetia bacterium
TCAGGAGAACAACTTTTAACTTCTCACCGGCAATCATCATAGCCACGCGTTTCGTCTTTGAAAGTTTGGCTAAAAATTCGGTGTGCCCTTTAAAATTCCTCTTAGATAAGCAAACGGCTTTTTTGTTAACCGGGGCCGTTACCAGGCAATCGGCTTTTTTTTCTCTTATAAGTTTACAAGCTTTTTCTATAGACTCAAGGCTCACTCTGCCGAAAAGAGCATTTACGCGCCCCGCATCTTTTAAAGAAAATTTCCTTATTAAATTAAGATTGATAAAATTTACCTTTTCCTTTCTAAAATCAATTTCATCTTCATTGTTAATTACCAGGAGTTTTAAATTTAATTTTAAACGCTTTAATGTAAAAGCGGCGACATTCCAATCCCCTATTATTAAAAAATAAACTGACGGTTCAAGCTTTATAAAACGCCTTAAAGCTTTGAAAATGATTTCATAACTAATGCCGGCTGCGTCCCCGCAACTAATAGCCACCCTTATCTTTGTGTGAATGGTGGCTGGCAATTCCTGCCCGCCTATGGCGGGCGTGGGGTGGCCGATTCTTATTTTCAGGTATTTATTTAATCGAGATATAGGCATTTTTTTTTAGCTTATCCAGCCATTCTTCAAAACGCTGGTTCACTTTTTGCTGATATAGCATATTTCGTATTTCATCGCTTACTTGCTCAAAAGAACGGCTGTGGGCAGAAATCTTTTCATCAATTTTGAAAATATGAAAACCTAAATCACTCTCAATAACACTTGAAATCTCATTGGGTTCTAAACTAAATACTTCTTTATTAAGTTCCCCTATCAACTGTTCGTTTTTAACATAACCTATCAGGCCGCCTTCTATGGCCGAATTATCTTCTGAAAATTCTTTGGCCATCTCTTCAAAATTCTCCCCCCCATCAAGCCTCTTTTTAATATCTAAAATTTGATTTAAAACCATCTGTCTATTCTCAGGCTCCTCGATTTTCAATACAATCGTTCTCAAAACAACTGTTTCGGGTTCTTCAAATTCATCCAGATGTTCTTTGTAATACCTTTCAACTTGCGTAGGTAATATTACCACCTTTGACCTGACTCTTCTTTCAAATATTTTTTTCATTTTTATTTGTTCTGCATATTTTTTCTTCAAACTATCTATGCTCATATTCTGACTGGCTAAAGCTTTTTCAAACTCTTCTTCACTTGTAAACTTATTTTTGATTTCATCTATATATTTGCCGATTTCTTCTTCATTGGTCAATATACCTTGTTTGCGGGCTTCCTGAAGAATTAACTTATCTTCAATCATCTGCGAGAGCAATTCCTGCCTGGCCCCATCTATTTTTTCAGCCAGTTCTTCCTCGTTATAAATTGCTTTATACTGGATATAAATGGGGATTAAAATTCTATCGAGTTCGCTTTGAGTAATCACTTCATCATTAACCACAGCGATAACTTTATCTATTATTTCAGCTCTGGTCACACCAACAAAAATAAAACTGATTATTAAAATAAAAAAAACTAATACCCGGTATTTCAATTGACAACTACCTCCTTTTTTAATAAGGCCTTTAAGGCTTCTATTTCTTTTTCTAATAATTTACAATACAAATCGAAACCCACTGCTAAAATATGACCGTGTTGTTCTGTGCCTAACAAATTCCCCGCTCCCCTAATTTCCAAGTCTTCTGTGGCTACATCAAAACCAGAACCTAACTCGGCATACCTTTCTATGACGGAAAGCCTCCTCTTTGCCTGCCTGCTTAAAAGGTATTCTGAGGGAATTAAAAAATAACAATAGGCCTTACGATCAAAACGGCCAACTCTGCCCTTAAGCTGATAAAGATCACTTAGCCCAAAACTATCCGCCCGATTGATAATTATAGTATTTACATTTGGGATATCAAGTCCTGACTCAACAATATTGGTGCTAACTAACACATCTATCTCTCTATTAATAAAATCAACCATGACTTTTTTCAAAAATCCTTCCGGCATTTGTCCGTGAGCCACGGCAATTTTGGCTTCAGGCACAAGTTCTTTAACTCTCTGCGCTATTGTGTCAATATCTAAAATGCGATTATGAACAAAATAAACTTGCCCTTGCCTACGCAACTCTCTTCTGATGCTTAATTTTATTACATTATCATCCTTTTCGAGAACAAATGTATCTATGGGCTGCCTGTCTTTTGGCGCAGTATTAATAACAGACATGTCTTTTAAGGAAACCAGGGACATGTAAAGTGTCCGTGGTATGGGAGTAGCCGTTAAAGCCAATACATCTACGGCATATTTTATGTGTTTCAATCTTTCCTTATGTTTTACTCCAAATCTTTGTTCTTCATCTATAACTACCAAGCCAAGGTCTTTAAAGCCCACATCGCTTGAAAGTAAGCGATGGGTGCCAATAACTATATCGACCTTGCCGTTTTTTAAATCTTCGATAGTTTTTCTCTGTTCCAAATTCGTTCTAAAACGGCTTAAAACTTCAATTCTTACGGGGAATTTATGGACACGGTTGGTAAAGGTAGCGTAATGCTGTTCAGCCAGGATGGTGGTAGGAACTAAAATAGCTACCTGTTTATTATCCAGAATGGCCTTAAAGGCCGCCCTGAAAGCAACTTCGGTTTTGCCATAACCCACGTCACCACAAATTAATCTGTCCATGGAATACGGTTTTTGCATATCTTCTTTGACCTGCCGGCTGACTTTAATTTGGTCGGGCGTTTCTTTATATAAAAAATTCTCTTCAAATTCCATCTGCCAGTCACTATCTGTAGAATAAGTGAAACCGCCGTAAAGCTTGCGCTTGGCCTGTAATTCAAGTAATTCTAAAGCCAGAGAACGTACGGCCATGGCAGCTTTCTTTTTTGCCCATGCCCAGCTCCTTGAGCCTAACTTGCTTAAGGTCGTTTTCCTTCTGCCTATACCAATATATTTTTGTATAAGGTGCATCTGGTTAAACGGAACATATAATTTTTCCTTCTGTGCATATTCCAATAAAATGAATTTTTCCTTTTCTCCTTTTAATTCAACTATTCCCAAAAATTTACCAATTCCATGATCTACGTGGACAACTATATCCTGCGGCTCTAAATTCAATAAATTTTCTATGGACTGTTTAAAAGAAAAATTGGTCCAGCTTTTTAGGCTGCTTTCTTTTTCTTTTTTATTTTTTACAGGCAGGATAACTGCGTAAGCGAGAACATCTATTCTTTGACCGCTTATATAATCAAAGGTAGCAATTAAGTCTATACTTTTTGAAAATAATTCTATCCTCAAAGGATTATCGTAGCCAACAGCAAATATATCAAGCACATCGCCCCTCAAGGCAAAGTCTCCTCTGTGGCCGATAAAATCTACTCTCAAGTAGCCAAAATCTCCCAGGCGGCTGATGAGTTTTTGCAAATCAATTTTGCGTTGAGGATATAATTTAATTACGTCGAACATTTCTGGAAAAAACCCGAACCCATTTGGGTTTTTGTGTTGATTATTAAAACTTGACACTTCTCGCTGGGGTTTCTTTTATCAACTCAAGTCTGCTATTTTTGCCTTTTTCTATAACCAGTACTTCTATATTATCAAAATTTTCCGACAATTTCAAACGTTCACTCTTAGTCATATTAAAAATGGCGGTTGAAAAAAGGTCCGCCTCTAATGCTGTGGGAGCAATCACGGTTATGCTTAAAACTAACGGGCTTCTGTCTTTGAGCGCTATAATGTGTTCTCTTAAATAATTGCCTGATGTGGCTATAGCCGTTTCTCTATCTATTTTTATAATCTTAAATATATCTTTTGGCTCACGAGGATTTCTTATGCCAACCGCCCATTCCTTGCTTCCCAAGGGTAAGCCCACCAGCCTCATATCGCCACCTGCATCCACTATGGCATTTTTAATCGAATGAATTTTTAATATTTCAACAGCTCTATCAACGGCGTAACCCTTTGCATAAGCACCAAGGTCTATCTTACAATTTTTATCTGTAAAATGAATTTCTTTTCTTATGTTTACCAGCTCTATATTTTTATATCCGTTTTTTAAGCCAAGGGAGGTAGCTGTTATGTCAAAAGCGCCATGAGATATCTCGCACATCCAAAGGCCTTTTTCTATTAAATAAAATAATTCATCGCTTAACTTTACCGGCTCATAAAATGCTCTTGAATTAATATAAGAAAGCTCTGAGGTTTTATCGAAAATAGAAGCAACGTTTTCAATTCTTTTTATTTCAGCGAATGCCTCACTTAAAATTAATGAAGTCTCTTGGCTTGGAGGAGAAAAAATTTTTATGCTTACTTTAGTACCAAGCAAAAGTCTTTCTTGCTCGGCAAAATGCCCAGAAGAGCAACCGAAAAAGACTAAGGTAATGGCTGTTAAAATGAAAACTCTGAGAATTTTTGCTTTAAAGAAGAAGCGGATTCTTTTAATACTTTTTTTTCCTCCCTTGATAATCTAACCTCTATTATCTGACTTATGCCCTCAGCGCCGATTTTAACCGGGACCCCAAGACACACATCATTAATATCATATTCACCTTGCAGATACACACTGGCCACAAGCGTTCTCTTTAAATTTTTTAAAATTGACTCCACTATAAAAAAAGCTCCGGCGGAAGGCGCAAAATAAGCACTACCGGAGCCTAAAAGCGAAACTATCTCTTTGCCGGCGCCTTTAGTTTTATCAATAACCTCTTTTAGTTGTTCCGGGGAAGCTATATGTTTTATATTAGTCTGCGATGCTCTGGTGTGTGAAAGAATGGGTATCATGGCATCAGAGTGCATGCCTATTATAAGACATTCGATGCTACGCACCGGCAAATTAAATTTTTCGGCTATATTCGCCGAAAACCTGGCACAATCCAAAATACCGGCCATGCCTATCACTTTTTTGCGCTTAAACCCGGTCGTCTTTAAAACCACATAGGTCATTACATCCAGTGGATTGGTAACAACAACAACGATTGCTTCTGGTACAATTTTTTTTACTTTTAAGGAAACCTCTTTGACAATGCTCAGGTTTTTTTTAAGTAAATCATTACGGGACATGCCGGGTTTTCTGGCGAGTCCGGCTGTAATAACCACTACATTTGAATCGCCAATTAAATTATAATCATCGGTGCCAACGCAGGTGCTTTGAAATCCTAATATAGAAGCAGAATGTTTTAAATCCAGCGCCTTAGCTTGGGCCAAATTCCCAATTATATCCACCAGAACCACATCAGCCAAATCTTTTTCAAGTATCCTGGCGGCAAGCATAGAACCAACATTTCCAGCGCCAACTACACTAACTTTCATAATTTATTCCTCAGGGGCCTGTCTTCTGTTATCTGTCTTCTGTCTTCTTAAGTTTTCTGATAATAGCATCTGCCATTTGACTGGTCCCGACAGCAGTTTTATCTTCGCGATTCTTTTTAAGGTCATATGTAACAAATTTGCCTTCGCGGATAACCTCTGCAGTGGCTTTCTCTAACTGTTGGGCGGCTTTTATCTCGCCAATATAGCGTAACATCAAAACTCCGGAGAGTATCATAGCTGCGGGGTTAACTTTATTTTGCCCAGTGTATTTGGGTACTGCTCCATGTGTAGCTTCAAAGACAGCATATTTATCGCCTATATTTGCTCCGGGGCTTATTCCTAAACCTCCGACTAAACCCGCGCACAAATCTGAAATTATATCACCGTAAAGATTAGGTAAAACCAGACAATCAAAGTTCTCCGGCCTAAGCACCAGCTGCATGCACATATTATCAACAATTCTATCTTCAAATTCTATTTTTCCCTTGTAATGCTGTGCCATCTTTCTAGCCTCATCAAGAAATAATCCATCAGAATATTTCATGATATTTGCTTTATGAATACAGGTAATCTTTTTTCTGTTATTCTTAAGAGCATACTCGAAGGTAAATTTTAAAATTCTGCGGGAAGCGAAACGCGAAATCGGCTTTAAGCTTATGCCTGAATCCTCAAGTATATCCTCCTTGCTTAATCTTTTTACGGTATCTATTAAATCTTTCTGCTGGGGAGTCCGCTCCTTAAATTCAATCCCGGCATAGAGATCCTCGGTGTTTTCCCTGAAAATAACTATATCTATATTTTTGTATTTTGAAGGTATTCCTTTATAACTCTTGGTCGGCCTTAAACAAACATACAGATCGAGTTTTTTTCTCAAGGCAACATTTACAGAGCGAAATCCTTCACCCACAGGTGTAATAATAGGGCCTTTAAGAGCTACCCTGTTTTTTTTGATAGACTCAATTACAACATTTGGCAGGGGCGTGCCAAACTTTTTAATAGCCTCTGCTCCTGCTTCAACCACTACCCATTCTATCGTAACTTCGGTAGCTTCAATACATCTCCTGGCAGCCTCGCTTACTTCGGGGCCAACGCCATCTCCCGGAATAAAAGTAATTTTATGCATCTATTTTTAAACTCCCGTGTTTCTTAAAATAGTTAATGACTCCGTCTTCGGCCAGTAGTTTTTGAGCAAAAGAAGGCAGAGGATTAAACCTTATTTTCTTATTATTTTTAACCTTTATAATTTCGCCCTTATCTAAATTTATCTTTAGTTTTTCTGTGTCCTTAATTGAATTTGTCTGCGCCTCTATCAACAATAATCCTAGATTAAAAGCATTTCGGTAAAAAATTCTGGCAAAACTTATCGCGATAATTGCTCCCACTCCGGCAACTTTTAACGCCAGCGGTGCTTGCTCCCGGCTTGAACCGCAACCAAAATTTTTACCGGCTACTATAAAATCTCCACGCCTGATACGGCCTATAAAATTTTCTTCTAAATCTTCGAAGATATGCTTTGCCAGCTGGCGAGGATCTGATATATGAAATTTATATCTGCCGGAAATAATATAATCCGTATTAACATCGTTGTCTATCTTCAGCCTGCGCGCGCAACCTTTTAATATCACTTACAAAAACCTCCTTGGATCGGTTATTTTGCCTGTTACACTCGTTGCAGCTACCGTAGCCGGAGAAGCCAAATAAATAAAGGCGTTTGGATTTCCCATTCTGCCTTTAAAATTCCTATTAGCCGTCGAAATAACAACATCGCCATCGGCCGGAATACCTTCATGGGTACCAACACAGGGGCCACAACCAGGAACCAGAACCGAAGCTCCGCTCTTTATAAACGTGGAGATAATTCCTTCGCGCAAGGCCTGTAAATAAATCAGCTTTGATGCAGGGGCAATAAGCAATCTGGTTTTGGTGTTTACTTTTTTCCCCTTCAATATCCGGGCGGCAATGCGTAAATCCTCTATGCGGCCATTAGTGCAAGTACCCAGAAAGGCCTGATTTATAATTTTGCCTTCGACTTTTGAAATGCTGGCTACATTATCAACCGTATGCGGCTTAGCTACAACCGGCTCCATTTGAGAGACATCAAATTCTTCTTCTCTCAAATATTCTGCCCCTTTATCTGCATAGACAGCATTGCATTTTTTAACACCCATCTTTTTAAGCCAATCTTTTGTTTTTTTGTCCGGCGGGAAAATGGCTGCTTTAGCCCCCATCTCCACTCCCATATTTGCCATTGTAAATCTGGCCTGGACTGAAAACTTATCCACCGCCTCACCATAAAACTCAATTGCCTTATAAGTGCAACCGTCAGCTCCAAGCCTCCCGATTATATGCAAAATAACATCTTTTGCATAAACAGCTGCAGGCAATTTTCCCTTTAATATAATCTTGACTGATTCAGGAACTTTAAACCAATTTTTTCCACTGGCCAAAGTAACAGCCAGGTCAGTCGAACCCACACCAGTAGCAAATGCCCCCAATGCACCGTAAGTGCAGGTATGGCTATCGGCCCCAATGACTAAATCTCCGCAACCAACATGTCCGTTTTCCGGTATTACCTGATGGCAAACACCGCAGCCGATATCATAAAGACCGACTTTAAACTTATGGGCAAATTCTCGCATACGTTTGTGAATTTGCGAAACGCCTATATTAGGGCTGGGGGCGCTGTGGTCTATAACCATAGCAAATTTTTTTCTGTCGAAAACAGTTTTACGTCCCAGTTTCTCAAAAGATTCTATTATCAAAAGACTGGTTCCGTCCTGTCCAAAACAAAAATCAACGTCGCAAATTGCCAGGTTTCCCGCGGTTAATGATTTACCGGAGTGTTGGCTTAAAATTTTTTCAGCAATAGTTTTATCCATTATTTAAGTTTATCTATCCAGTTCTCTATTTTCTTCATCCCTTCTCTGATATCTTCAAAGCTGCATGCAAAACTAATTCTCACAAAATTATCCATCCCAAAAGCCGCGCCCGGAACGGCAGCTACCCCGGCTTCATTTAAAAGCCGCTCGCAAAAAGTGACACTATCAAGATTAGTCTTTGAGATATCGCAAAAAATATAAAAAGCTCCTTCGGGTTTTATGGGTTTAAGTATAGTATTACCCAAGGCGCCCAGCAAATAATCCCGACGCCTGCCAAACTCGTTGACTATATCCTTTATAAAACCTTGATCCGCTTCTATAGCAGCCAGGGCTGCTTTCTGGGATATGGAACACGGATTCGAAGTTGAGTGACTCTGGAGATTAGTGGCCGCATTAACTATTAATTTATCTGCCGCCAGATAACCAATTCTCCAGCCTGTCATAGAATAAGTCTTTGAAACACCATTTACGAGAATGGTCAAATCTTTTATTCTTTTGCCGAGACACGCAATAGAGGAAAATTTAAGTCCGTCGTATATTATCTTCTCATAAATTTCATCGCTTATAACAAAAATATTACTGTCTATGATTTGATGAGCTAAATCTGCCAATTCTTCTTCCTCATAGAGACTACCTGTTGGGTTGCAGGGACTATTTAAAATAAGAAGTTTGGTTTTGCGGCTAATAGCTTTCTTCAAATCTTCTTTTGTGACTTTAAAATTATTTTCTCTGGTAGTCTTAATAAACTTAGGACATCCTTGTGCCACCCTTACCATTTCAGGATAGCTTACCCAGTAAGGTGTGGGTATTAATACTTCATCACCGGGATTAACAATAGCCAGAATGGCATTAAAAAGAGAATGTTTGGCCCCGCAACTTACCAAAATTTGGGAAACATCAAAAGAGAGATTATTTTCTGTCTGCAACTTACGGCAGATAGCTTCTTTTAACTCAAGCGTACCTGAAGAAGGCGTATATTTAGTAAAATTAGAGTCAATGGCCTTCTTGGCGGCTTCTTTGATATGCGAAGGTGTTGGAAAATCCGGTTCTCCGGCCGCAAAATTAATAATTCTCTTTCCATCTTTAGCCAGTTTTTTAGCAGCGGCTGTAATTTTAAGGGTCGCGGAAGGTGAAATTTGAGATAACCTATCTGATAGTCTCATGTTAAGTTATGCCTTTTATCTTATAGAAAACAATTGGTTCTTGCTATTTGTGGTTTGTTTTTTTGGTGTGAAAACTATGATAACTTAAAAAGAAGCATTTGTCAATTAATACTCACTTGTGTCTGTGTGTGGTTATTGTCTTTTTTTTTGGAAGGGGTAAAAGGAGCTCCGGGGAAGGATAAATCAATCCTGCTCTAGTTTATTTTCTCTTTTATATTCTCTTCTCTTTTTTACTCTCTTAATTGTTTCTCTTATAAGTTTCTCTATTTTTTGTTCCTCGCCATCCGCGATAATCTTGCCTTCTGCGTTTAACACGTGGGGTGTTATAAAAACTATTAATTCCTTTTTCATTTTCTGTTCATCTATCTTTCTAAAGATAAGGCCCAGCAGGGGGATATCACCCAAAAAAGGTATCTTTTTTATTGTCTTTTTTATATCTTCTCTCATAAGACCGCCCAGTATTACAGTTTCGCCATTTTTTACAGTCAGGGTGGTAGTGGCTTCAGTGGTATCTACTGCTAAAGCCTCATCAGCTTCGGCTACACGGCGGGCCGAACTGACCTCAGGATGCACGTGCATAGTGATATGATTATCATATCCTATTTTGGGCGTAACTATTAATTTAATGCCAACGTCAAGCCATTGGGTCGACTCGGTGACAAAACCGGTTACCGGATCCTCACTGGTAATTATATAGGGTTCTGCGCTGCCAACAAGAATGCTCGCCTCCTGGCCATCTAAAACAGTTATCTTCGGGCTTGATAAAACATCAGTATCCGCCTGTGTAGCCAGCATCTCCAAAGTAACCTCATAATCATCTGCTGTGAGTGTCCCTACTTTGAAAATGGCGCCTTCCGTCAATTCCGGACTAAAATCTCCTTTAAGGTCCATAGTGGATGGTCCGTGTTTAAGTGCGGTTTTATATTCCCACGCGATACCTAATTCAAGCGAATCGCTACGCGTTACTCCTAACATTTTAGCTTCTATCTGTACCTGCCGGTTGCGCATATCCCATCTCTTAATCAACATTTCCACTTCCTTCCGAACACCTGGAAGCGCCTTAACTATAATACTTTTGGTCCTGATATCTACCATAATCTCGCCTTCGGTCTTAGGTATAAACTGAGTGAGTTTAGTCTGTATTTCGGTGGGGTCTGCATAGTTTAAGTCAAAAATTTGTAGTTCAGTTTCTTTATCCAATTCTTCTATTATGCTCTCAACTTGTTTAATGACATCCGGTGTATCGATAATTATAATCTGATTGGTCTTGGAATTTATTTCTATTTTCCCACGTGGACTTTTTACCGCTAGAAACAAGGGCTTTATCTCAGAAGCCCTGGCAAATTCAGGAGAAAAAACCTTTGTTTCAAGCTCTCTAAATCTTTCCTCCTGCTGTATGTCCTGATAAGTATATATTTTAATGATATTGCCTTCTTTAACATATTTGCAATTATTAACTTCCAGAATAGCCATAAGGGCATCTTCTACGGGAACATCTTTTAATTTTACCGTTATAGTGCCTCTAACGTTTTTAGAAGTAACTATATTGAGGCCGCTTTGATCTGCAATAAGCCTGAGGGCATCCACTAAATTTATATTTTTAACATCCAGTGAAATAATATCTCCGGTTTGGTTTTTTGCCCTGGGTAGCATAACCTCACCTACAGCAAAGTTAGAAATAAACAAATTGCAAATTAGCAATAAAACCACTATAAAAAATATTTTAAATTTACTCATATTTATAGTCTTAATTCGGCTATCCAGTCCCCTTGTTTAAGAATTACTTTATTATCTAAAACCTCTTTGATTACAAAACCGTTTAATTTCTCATTGCCGGTGCAGTAAAAAGTCTTACCGGATTCTATATTTTTTATTAATGCTTGAGATTTCCCGCCACTTGATATAATACCTAACAATTCAAATTTAGAAAGTTCTTTCTCTAAATCTACTTTTACTTCTGTTTTCTTCTGCGGCAAAGGTGTTTCTTTCTTGCCTAAAATTTTAAAAAGATTTTTTCCTTTGAATAAATTTTCATAATGTGAGACGTTTTTGATGTCTAATTTCGGCTTGTATCTAAACTCTTTTTGTAATTGCTGTTGGTTCGATGAATAAGACAGCCTATTATAGGTAAAGTTTGAATTGGTTTGGTAATACTTATGTAATTTTAAGGCGAAAAATGAAATGCTTATAATGACACCTATCGAAAGAAGAAAATAGAGATATCTACTTTTCATCTTTTATATCCATAACCATTCGTCCGAAATTCATTTGAAACTGAAGCAAATTCTCTTCTTGGCTTATGTAATTAATCTGAAGCTCTTTTAAACTTATTAGCTGTCCGGATTCAGGTAAATTATACAAAAATCTGGCCAGCGAATACAGATTTCCCTCGGCTTCCATTCTTATTAAATATTCTTTATAATTACCTTTATCCATAATGCCCATGGGTTTTAAGCTGGTTATATAAATATTGCTCCGCCTGGAAGTAGATTCCGCTTCTTTTAAAAAAAGCGCAAACCTTTCCTCATCAGAGCCAACCTGGGAAAGGCGCGGTAAAATCTCAAGATAAGAAAGCTCAATTGGCTCTTTAAGTAAAAGGGCCTTCTGTAATTTTAAAAGTTTTATCTGCCTTTGCCCAATTGCTTTCCTGGTAGACTCATAGCCCTTCAGATAAGGTTCGATTATAAGGACATAGGATAAAATAGCTGCCACAATTATACAGCACAATATGAACAAATTCAATTCTTTCTTGTTTAATTTAAAATTAAAAGATTTAAACATAATTATTCTTCTGTTCTCTTACCAGAGAAAATTCCTCTTTAAGTAACCACAGGTTATTATTAAAACTGCTACATATCCATTCGTGTATAAAAATATAATCAATCTCTAATCCACAAGGATAGACCTTCCTAATTCCTTTGAAGGAATGGTCTAATCCTAAAAGATACCCTAAGGGCACAAATAGGCCTTACCCTTCCTCTTAAAAAAGGGCCTAAGGAGATATATTAAACTGGGAATGATTGATGAAAAAAGCAATTTCAAAATCAATAATTTCTTTTTTCTTAAGCCTTCTTTTGCTGGTATATTTTAATTCCACGTTTTCAAAAAGACTTGAGGATTCCAGTTTGCTTACAAATTCAAGAATTTTGTCTAATTCCTCAGCCTGCCCCTTAATAATAGCTGATTTGGCCGGGGTCAACGAAAAAGAGCTAAAGAAAATACCGGGCGCTGTTATTGAGTAAAGTTCTCCTAAAATTTCAAGCGATTGAATAGTTTGCGCCTGGTTCATTAAGGCACTTTCGATTATAAGTTTTTTTTGTTGAATTTCAACAGCATCCGATTCAATTTGTTCAATTTGATAATTTATGTCGTTTAGCTGCTTTTGCTTTTCTTTAAAATCAAAAAAAAGTCCTGCGATTAAAAATATACATATAACAGCTATAAATAAACTAATTCTGAGAAAACTTTTTCTTTTTAAATTACGCCTTTGCCTTTCTCTTACAAGACCGGGCAATAGATTTATTTTTTCTTTTTCTTCGTAAGTAGTGTAAGCTAAACTCTTTAGTAAATTCTCACTTTCTTTCACTTGAACCTCTAAATTAGTATGACCCGAGATTAAATCTACCAGGTTACTTAAATCAGGACTTCGCCCCCACAGAAGAATTAATAAAAGTTTATCCTGAAATTTATGGTTAAACAAAGAAAGAGACATTTTGATTTCTTTAAGAAAATCTTCTTTAAAATTATCTTTATTTAATAATGCGCCTCTCGAGAGCAAAATCTGGCCATTTCTTGTAAAAACAAAATCTATGCCCTCCCTTTCTACATCAATCAACAAACTGGTTTCTTTAAAAAAGGATTCTCTTCTATAAACCATTTTAAATCTATTTATTAAAACAACGCTGCTTAAATCAATCCTTGAAACTTTAATAGTGGATAATTTAAATATCTCAATTAAATTTTCAATTAATTCTTTTTGAACTACAACTGTTTTTACCTGCAAATAGCCTTCTTTGGAAGAGGGATACATCAAGTTCTGTATAATTAAATTTTCAAGCCTGTAAGGTAGGGAATTCTGCAGCTGGAAATTTACCATCTGCTCAATCTCATTTGCAGATGTAGAGGGTAATTCGAAACTCTTAATGGTCACTTGAGATCTTGGTATTAGGGTTAAAAAATTGTTCCTAAAATCTATTTTTTTCTCCTGGCAGGCAGATTTTATTATTTTAGACAAAGTTTCTTTCTGGGCAGGATCCACGGAAGCATCGGCAAAAGCTTGCTGATAGAAATTTCCTTTTTTAAAAATGAACGTAGCAGCCTGAAAAAAATTATCAACTACCATTATTGTATTTACAGTCTTTTTTTTCATTGCTCAAGCCACCGAACTATTTTTACGGTTTTGGTATCCAAATCTTTTTGCAAGGTAATCCTGAAAGACTTTTTTATTTTATCCCTTTTGTCATCAATTTGGATTCTTACGGTGTAGAAATCGGAAGTTGTTTTTAAAACTCTTTTTAAAATCTGATATTCATTAACAGTTATACCCGCTACCTCTTTCAATGTCTCTATATTATCTATGGCCTCATTTCTTCTTAAAGAAAGGATGGTGTCGACAATTGTTCTGGATAATCCAGGTATAGAATAAAAAACTTGTTCTCTGGCTGTATTAATATTTATTTTATCATGGTTTTGGGTGGTTACCAAATTTAAAATGCCTGATTTTCCTCCTCCGAGAAATAAATCTTCATCAAAGCCCGGCAGATAAAAAATTTCTTCTTCAACCAAAAAAGGCCTATTTTTAACAATTTGTTCTTTTAGGTATTGTGAGAAAAACAAGAGGTCATCCAGCCACTGGCTACTGGCGGTATTAATATCAAGTTTGCCATCTTCATCTTCTATGGTCATTTTAAGGCAACCGTCCCCTTCAAGCTCAACAGACAATCCACGAGCCCATTCTTCACGAAAATTATCATAATCATTATCATCCTGGGCAATTTTCACCATAACCTGATTTAATTTTGCCTTGGCCAGATAAAAGTCTTCAGCTTCAGCGGCGAAATATTGAGAGAGTCTATTCTCGATTCTTGCCCTGAAAGATAATCCCAGCCCCAACAGGCTGAAGGTTACCAGTATCATAAGTACAAAAATTAAAATTATACCTTTTTTATTCTTCATTTTTTGGCCTCACGTATTTTCCAGCCGGAGGGAACCGAAATTACGCTCTGAAATTTATATTTATTTCCCTCTTCCTCTGCAAAATAAAAAGTAATTCTAACTGCCTGGGGGTAATTACCGGCATCCCACTGCGAATCCCATCTGTTGTCGATGTTTAAATATTCAAAATCAATAGTTTCAATTAAACTGGCAAGATGAGCGGTGTGAGTTTTAGAAAACTCAATAGTCCTTTTATTATCTATAGATTGAGTGAATAAAATTTTCTCAACAGACCGAAAAAGACTGCCTGATTCCTGATAATAACTAATTTTATAGAGTCCATTTACCTTATAACAAATTATAGATAAAAAATTC
>CAYUDR010000013.1:0-14711 GCA_964443705.1 uncultured Planctomycetia bacterium
CAGTTGAAGGAAGGGTCCTATGCGGGAGTAACTCAGCGGTAGAGTGCAACCTTGCCAAGGTTGAAGTCGCGGGTCCGAATCCCGTCTCCCGCTCCACTTTAAATAATTCCGCCTAAGGCGGATTAAATTCAACCATATAATTTATGCTTCCTGGCAGTCGCACAAATGGAGATTAAAGTTAAATGTACAATGTTAATGTAGAAAAAATAGGAGATTCCAAAGTATTACTTAAAATTACTATTTCTAAAGATGTGGTAAGTGATGCCTTTAAGCAGCATTATGAAGCGGTGAGGAAAGAGGCAGAAGTACCCGGTTTTAGAAAAGGAAAGGCACCTGCAGATTTACTTAAGAAAAAGTTTGAAAATAAAATTTATGACGAAGTTCTTAAGAGTCTGGTTTCAGAATATTATATTAACGCTTTAAGGGAGAAGCAGATTAATCCGGTGGAACACCCCCGGTTGAGTGTTAAAAAATTTGCCAATGGAGATGAACTTATTTTTACGGCAGAGTTTGGGGTTAAACCCCAGGTCAAAATTGAAAACTACAAAGGATTGCGTGTAAATAAAAAAACTATCGAAGTCAAAAAAGAAGAAATTGATAAAACTATAGAATATTTAAGGCAGACAAAGGCAGAGTTTTCACCAATTTTAGAAATCAGGCCCGTCCAGGAAGGCGATTTTTTAGTAGTTGATTATACCTCTTATGTAGATTCCAAGCTGATAGAAAAAAAAGAGAATGTTTTGCTTTCAACTAAAGATACCGCCTTCCCGAAGGAATTCATTGATCAGTTGCTGGGTGCAAAGGTAGGCGAAGAGAGAGAACTAAAAATTAATCTCCCGGCAAAGTTTGGCGATAACCAATTAGCAGGCAAACCAGCTAGTTTTTCAGTTAAGATAAAAGAGATTAAGAAAAGAACCTTGCCGTCCCTTAATGACGAATTTGCCAAAGACCTTGGTTTTGATTCTATGGATAAAATGAGAGAAGCTGTTAGCCAAGACCTAAAAGTGCAGAAGGAATATCAAGCCAACAGGGATATGGAAGGGCAGATAATCGAACAGTTATTAAAGGGGGCCAGTGTGCAAGTGCCCGAGAATATTCTCAAACAACAAACTGATAGCCTTATCCAGGATGCCAAAAATAGATTTAAGGCAGCAGCAGCGCAAGGACAAAAGGTAAGTAAGGTTGATGATGAAGCTTTAGCCAAAAGGCTGAGACAGGAAGCCGAAAAGCAGCTTAAAATATTTTTTATCCTAGATAAAATAGCCGAAGAACAAAACATTGTTGTTAGTGATAAAGAATTTGATGAAAGAATAAATACTCTGGCTGCCCAGGCCGAACAGGCGCCAACGGAAGTGAAAAAGAAATTTGCGGGAAAAGATATCATCTTTCAGCTAAAGGGTCAGATTAAAGATGAAAAGACTCTGAATTTTCTCTTAAAAGAGGCAGATGTTAAAGAAACGACAGAAAACAGATGACAGAGGACAGATGACAAAGATATATTATACGAGGAGGTTAATAAAATGAAATCCAAATTTCAAACTCTGGTTCCGATGGTCGTTGAACAAAGTCAACGCGGGGAACGCGCTTATGATATATTCTCGCGACTCCTGAAGGATAGAATAATTTTTGTTGGTACGGTTATAGATGATAATGTCGCTAACTTGATTATAGCTCAAATGCTCTTTTTGCAGATGGAGGAACCGAAAAAGGATATTAGTGTATACGTAAATTCACCCGGCGGGTCGGTTACGGCCGGACTGGCTGTTTATGATACTATGCAGTTTGTTAAGCCGGACGTGGCTACTTATTGTGTTGGACAGGCTGCCAGCATGGGTGCTCTTCTTCTGGCTGCCGGAACCAAGGGAAAGCGATTTGCTTTGCCTCATGCCAGGGTAATGATTCATCAGCCGTGGGGAGGAGTGCAGGGCGTGGCAGTTGATATCAGCATACAAGCCAAAGAGATATTACGCTTAAGAGAAAGGATTAATAAGATTCTGGCAAAACATACCAACCAGCCGCTTGCAAAAATTCAGAAGGATACCGACAGAGATTTTTTTATGTCAGCCGAAGAAGGCAAGGAATATGGCATAGTTGACGAAGTTATAAAAACCAAAACTCTAATAGAATAATTATACAAGAAGAAACTTAAATAAGAATGTTAAAATTAAATAATTTAAACCCCAAGCATAATTTACCCCTACTTCCATTAAGAGACATAGTTATTTTTCCTAATATGATAGTGCCGCTTCTCGTAGGCAGAAGCAAGTCCATAAAGGCCATAGAGGCCTCTTCGGCTTCTTTCCAACGTTTTATTTTTCTCTCAACGCAGAAAAATTTGAAGGTGAATGACCCAAAACCAGAAGATATATACGGTGTCGGTACCATAGCTGAAGTATTGCAGGTAATGAAGCTGCCCGACGGTTCGATTAAAATTTTAATTGAAGGTAAACAAAGAGCCAAAATTAAAAGATTTTCTTCCAATAGAGATTATTTTCAAGTTAGATTAGAGCCATTAAGAGAAAAATTTAAGAAATCCCTAAACATGCAGGCGCTTATGCGTTTGGTTCAGTCTCTATTTGAAAATTATGTTAAACTAAACAAAAAACTACCAACGGAAGCTGCTGTTGCTACCATGAACATAGAAAGCCCCGAGCAGTTCGCTAATGTAGTGGCTTCGCATCTTATTATAAAGATAACCGACAAACAAAACCTTCTCGAAATGGAGGGAATAGAAGAAAGACTGCGTTTTATGACCGATATTTTAAATAGCGAGAATGAAATTATTCAAGTCGAAAAGAGAATTATGGGTGATGTTAAGAAGAAAATGGAGGGTGCACAAAAAGATTTTTACCTACAAGAACAATTAAAGGCCATTGAGAAAGAACTGGGGAAGAAAGACGGCAGTTTTAAAGAGCTTGAAGAAATTGAGAATAGAATAAAAAAAGCAAAGATGACCAAAGAAGCCAAAGAGACTGCACAGCGAGAGTTAAAAAAATTATCCCGCATGATGCCCATCACCCCTGAAGCAACGGTTTGTCGCAATTATATCGACTGGATCCTGAGCTTGCCCTGGAAAACAAAAACAAAAGATAGGCTTGATATTAAAAAAGCCCATAAGATTTTAGAAGAAGACCATCATGGCCTTAAGAAGCCAAAAGAAAGGATATTGGAATACCTGGCGGTTAGGAAACTTTCTAAGAATCCCAGGTCCCAGATTCTTTGTTTTGTTGGCCCCCCCGGGGTAGGCAAGACTTCATTAGGTAAATCGATTGCGCGTGCGCTGAGTAGAAAATTTGTCCGGATTTCCCTGGGCGGAATAAGAGATGAAGCTGAAATCCGAGGGCACAGGCGAACATATGTCGGTGCTCTACCGGGCAGGATTATTCAATCTATCAAAAAAGCCGGAACCAAGAACCCGGTTTTCTTGTTGGATGAAGTGGATAAAATGTCGGTAGATTTCAGGGGAGATCCGACTTCCGCATTGTTGGAGGTGCTGGATCCTGAGCAAAATCATTCCTTCAGCGATCATTATCTTGAAATTCCCTTTGACCTGAGAGATGTAATATTTATTACTACCAGCAATATTCAGGATAATATTCCCTGGCCTTTGCAGGATAGAATGGAAATTATTAAACTGTCCGGCTACACAGAATATGAAAAGTTAAAAATAGCGACCATATTTTTATTGCCGAAACAGATAGAAACCTGTGGGCTAAAAGCATATAGCTTACAGATTAGCGAAAAAGCCATCCTTAAGATTATCAGGCTTTATACGCGGGAAGCCGGGGTGCGTAATCTTGAGCGTGAACTATCTACTATTTGCCGTAAGGTTGCCAGAGAGATAGTTGAAGGAAATAAAATCATTGAGATAAAAGTTGATGTTAATAATCTCCATAAATTTCTTGGTTCTCCGCGTTTCATTGATAATAAAACTGAAAAACAAGATGAAATTGGAGTGGTTAACGGTCTGGCCTGGACGGAAGTTGGCGGAGATGTTATGAGCGTAGAAACCTCTATACTTAGAGGTAAAGAAAAATTACTGTTAACAGGAAAACTGGGTGATGTTATGCGCGAATCAGCCCAGGCCGCCTTGAGTTATATACGCTCAAGGACTAAGAGCCTCAAATTAGAAAAAGATTTTTATCGCAAAATAGATATTCATGTGCATATACCCGAAGGAGCTATACCGAAAGACGGGCCTTCGGCAGGTATAACCATGGCCACGGCCATTATTTCCAGCTTGACCAGAAAACCTGCCAGGTGCGATGTGGCCATGACAGGTGAAATTACTCTCAGGGGCCGCATTCTGGCGGTGGGTGGGCTTAAATCAAAAATACTTGCGGCTCATAGAGCGGGCATTAAGAAAATATTGATACCAAAAAAAAATGATAAAGACCTTGAAGAAATACCGGCTGCCATAAAAAAAGATTTAGATATTATTTTAGTTGAGAATATGGATGAGGTAATAGAGATAGCTCTTTTAAATAGAAAAGTTAAGAAAAAAGTTTCACCGGGAGAAAAAGAAAACAAGAAAAATATTAACAGGCGATTTATCAAACCGCCCTCGAGAATTTCACAGATGCCGATTAATCCGTAGTCAGATTAAATTATCATTTAGGCAATTTGCCTGAGGCGGATGTTGTCATTAAAGGAGGAAAAATAAATGTTAAAGAAGCGTTATTTAATGACGCCCGGTCCTACTCCGGTACCTGAAGATATAATGTTGGAGATGGCTAGGCCCATCATTCACCACAGGACTGCGCAATTTAAAGAGATTATTAAGAGCTGTGAAGAAGGTTTGAAATATGTTTTAGGAACACAAAATGATGTTGTAATTTTTACCTCCAGCGGAACCGGTGCCATGGAGGCAGCAGTAGCTAATTTCTTATCAGCCAAAGATAAGGCTATTTGCGTAATTGGCGGAAAATTTGGAGAAAGATGGTCTGAGATTTGTAAGGCATACGGAGTCGAGTTTATTAATTTAAAGGTCACATGGGGTAAGGCCGTTGACCCTACCGACATAAAAAATGCATTAGAAAAAAATAAAAATGTAAAGGCGGTTTTTACCACGCAATGCGAAACTTCAACTGGTGCTTTAAATGATATCCAGGCTATAGGAAAGATAGTATCTAAGAGCGGGGCTATTTTGGTGGTTGATGCCATAAGCAGCCTGGGTGCCTGTGAGTTTAAGACAGATGAGTGGAAGGTGGATGTGGTGGTGGGAGGTTCTCAAAAAGGACTTATGATTCCTCCTGGTTTAAGTTTTTGTTCTGTGAGTGAAAAGGCCAAGAAGATGATAGCGACTTCGTCATTACCTAAATATTATTTTGATATAAAAAAGGCCTTAAAATCACTTGAGAAAAATGATACGCCTTATACGCCTGCGGTAACATTAATGATAGGTTTGGCTAAAGCCCTTAATATGATAAAGGAAGAGGGAATCGAAGAGGTTATAAAAAGACACCGCCGCTTGGCCAATGCTGTGCGCCAGGCAATGAAGGCGCTTGGTCTTGAGTTATTATCTGCCTCACCCGCGGATAGCGTTACGGCCGTAGAGGTGCCTGAGGGGATAGATGGCGAGGCTCTGGTTAAGTCTATCAAAGAGAACAGAGGCGTGTGGTTTGCCGGCGGCCAGGCACAGTTGAAAGGAAAGATTTTTAGAATAGCTACTCTGGGATTTATGGGAGATTTTGATGTTATTATTTCGATAAGTGCCTTAGAGCTTGCCTTAAAAGAAGCTGGTTATGAATTTCGGGTTGGTTCCGGGGTAAGTGCCGCTTTAAATGTATTAGAAGTTGATTAATTGGCGCCAATAGCCAAGAGAAGGAGGAATTTATATGAAGGTTTTAGTTAGTGACTCCCTTTCGGAAGAGGGTTTGAAATTTTTTAAAGAAAAAAAAGATTTTCAGGTGGTAGTAAAACCAAAGATGTCGCCGGAAGAGTTAAAAAAAGAAATTAAAAATTATGAGGCCATTATTATAAGAAGCGGCACCAAGATGACCAAAGATATAATTGAAGCCGGTGACAACTTAAAAGTTATAGGCAGGGCCGGAACCGGAGTAGACAATGTAGATGTTGATGCTGCCAGCCGCAAGGGGATAATTGTTATGAATACTCCCGGCGGCAATACCATATCCACGGCAGAGCAAACCATGACCTTACTTTTATCGCTTTCAAGAAATACACCCCAGGCGCATGCTTCTTTAAAAAGCGGGAAGTGGGATAGAAAAAAATTTATGGGAACTGAAGTTTATGGTAAAACGCTGGGCATAATTGGTTTGGGAAGAATAGGAACCGAAGTGGCAAAAAGGGCTCATTCTTTTGGCATGAAAATAGTTGCCTATGATCCATTTCTTTCCGTGGAAAAAGCCAGGCAATTAAAAGTGGAATTGACAGACCTTGAAGGTTTATTTAAAGTTTCAGATTATATTACTGTGCACACCCCCTTGACTGAGAAAACAAAACATCTTATCGGAGAGGAAGAATTTAAATTGATGAAATTCGGAGTGCGGATAATCAACTGTGCCCGGGGTGGAATTATAGACGATAAGGCGCTTAATGAAGCTTTGCGTAGCGGTAAGGTGGCCGGTGCGGCTCTGGATGTTTATGAAACCAAACCGCCGGAAAAAAGTCTCCTTATAGAAAGAGATAATGTAGTTGTTACCCCGCACCTCGGTGCTTCAACAGGAGAAGCCCAGGAAAAGGTAGCGGTGGACGTTTGCAGGCAGGTTATTGATGCTTTAACCGGAGGTCCTATTGTCAATGCTCTCAATATCCCAATGATTGAACCAGGGATTTTAAAGGTTTTAGAGCCTTATATGCAGCTTTGCGAAAAATTAGGTTCTTTGGCCAGTCAGCTTATTGATAATAAAATTGAAGAAGTAAAAATTTCTTATTCCGGAGAGATTTTAGATTTTGATACCAAAATGTTAACAATCATCATTGTTAAAGGTATCCTCAAGCCTATTTTGGAATCCGGCATTAATTTAGTTAACGCTCTGGTAATCGCTAAAGAGAGGGGCATAAAGATAGTTGACAGCAAAGAGTCGACTTCGCAGGATTTTACTAACTTGATAAGAGTTCAAGTAAAGGCAGATAAAAAAGAGACTCAAGTGTGTGGAACTTTATTTACGAAAACAGAACCCAGAATTGTAAAAATTGATGAATACTATGTTGAAGCTATTCCTGAAGGACTCCTGTTGATCATGCATAATATAGATGTGCCGGGCATAGTGGGCCAGATTGGGACCATTCTCGGAAAGCAGAATATAAACATAGCCGGTATGACTTTTGGACGTCTTAAACAAGGCGGAAAGGCCATTAGCGTTTTAAATATAGATAATCCAGTATCTCAGGCAGTTATTGATGAAATTTTACGGTCAAAGAATATTCTGGACGCCAAACTGATAAAGTTGTAGAATAAAAACAAATAAATCTTTAGATGAGTTTGAACCAGCACTACAATTTACGTTTCCGTAAATTGTGGTCTCATTAAAGGAAAAAAATGAAAAGCAAAAAGAAAAATAAAATATATATACTTGATGTAACCAATCGTGACGGGGTACAGACCTCACGGTTAGGACTGGCTAAACTACAGAAAACCATGATTAATTTATACCTCAATGAGATGGGTGTTTATCAGAGCGAGATGGGGTTTCCTGTGACTAATCATGAAACGAATTATATCAATGCCAATCTGGAGCTTGTTAGGAAAGGCGTACTTAAACCAATGATACTCAGCGGTTGGGTGAGGGCCATCACAAAAGATGTTAGAGATGCAACTTTTCACACTCGTATAAAACATTTGAATCTTTCCATTTCTACTTCTCAGCAGATGATTCAGGGTAAATTTTTGGGTAAAAAAGGCAAAAAAGACATAATAAAAATGATGACCGACGCCGTTGATTTAGCCAAAAAGAAAGGCATTAAAACCATAGGCGTTAATGCCGAGGATGCTTCCAGAACTGACGATGTCTACCTGATAAAATTTGCCAAAGCAGCTAAGGAACACGGTGCAGATAAAATTCGCTATTGCGATACGCTGGGTTTTGACGACCCTTTTACTATTTACAGGAGAATTAAAAATTTGGCAAGAAAGGTACCTGTATCTATAGAAGTACATTGCCACAACGACTTAGGGATGGTGATAGCTACCAGTGTAGCTGGCGCGGTAGCGGCAGTTGATGCCGGCTGTAATGCTTTTATTAATACTACCATTAACGGCATGGGCGAGAGGGCAGGCAATGCCGATTTAGTTTCGATTATCCTGGCTCTTAAGTATGCAAGCGGCTTGAAAGAAAGAAATTTGCTTGATGAAAGAATAAAATTAAATAAGGCATGGAAAGTTTCAAAATATGCCTCTTATGCTTTTGGAGTGCCTGTTCCTGTAAACCAACCCGGCGTAGGAGCCAATGCTTTTGCCCATGAGTCCGGAATTCATGCGGACGGAGCTTTAAAAGACAGGCGTAATTATGAATTATATGATTTTGAGGAATTAGGTAGAGGTGAGCCGGAAACCATTGAAACGGGGAGAAAAATAACAGCCGGAGAATATAGTGGCATCAAGGGTTTTAGAAATGTCTACGAAAGATTAAAGATTAAGTTTAAGGATGAGCAAGAAGCAACTAAAGTCCTTGAACTTGTACGCTACGCCAATGTACATACTCAGAAACCTCTGGTTGAAGATGAACTTTTATTTATTGCTAAATACCCGGATATAGCTAAGAAAATTTTCACTATGAGTCCTTAACAACATTCGCCTGAGGCGGATAAAAAAGTCAGAAAACAGATTTTTGGCATCTGACTTTTGAAAAGGGAGCGAGCGCGATGAAAAAGATTTTTATTGTTTTGAGTTATCTGGTGTTTTTGGCAGTTGCAGTAAGCACTGTTGAAGCGCTGCCCAATGAAATAGAGGATATCAGTATTGAGAAGAGGGCAGATACGATTGAGGTAATATTTAAAACAAAAGGGAAACCGCAATTGATTGCCTACGACATACTCGAACCGCCCCAGATAATAATAGATATCATCGGAGATAGTTTCGCCGATGTAGAAGAAAATATTTCTGTACATAGCGGAGCCATTGAACAAATCAAGGTCGTAAAAACTTCTGCCGGAGGCAAAGATTACTACGGAGTTGATTTCTGGATAATTGAGTTGACAGAACCCGTTGACTATACATTTTCATGTGATGATGATACTTATCTTTTAACACTGGCTAAATCGTGGGCGAATAAATAAAAAAAGAAAAAGGTAGAGAAAAAAGTCAGTAAAAAACAATTTAAGCCGCAAGCTACCCTGCCTTTAGCGCAGAAAGAAGATATTGCTATAGTTGAGATTGCGGAAGAAGAACTGCCTCCTGTTTCTATAGCACCTGTTTCTCCAGCGGCTTATCAACCTTCCAAGCAAGCAGTGCAATTGCGGCAGAGAGGTTATCGGTGTCAAGTAGATAAAAAATACAAAGAGGCCATTAAATATTACAACAAAGCTATCGCCTATGACCCATATTATGCTACAGCTTATAATGACTTAGGAGTTATTTATTATAGATATTTAAATAAGACAGAAAAAGCTATTGAGGAATTTCAAAAAGCTTTGGAAATTAATCCTGATTACTTATGTGCCCATACTAATCTGGCGCTTATTTGCGAAGAATTAGGTAGAAAGGAAGCTGCTCTTGGGCACTGGGCAGAGCGTGTCCGCCTTGGAAACCCCGAGGACTACTGGACCAAGCTAGCCATACAGAAATTAGAAGAATCAGCTAATGAATAAATGGTAAGTGGTGAAAAAGTGAGTGATGAGTAAATTGACCTCTGTTCGTCTGAGTGTACAACGTCAGAATTTCAGTAACAACACTGTGTTTTGAGCGATTTTGTAATTTTAACCAAAAAGTGTCGTTAAAAAAATGCACTTGTCTGAGTCCGCCTGTGGCGGACGAGTTGTGTATTTTTAGACACTTTTTGTGTGCCCGAAGGGTAAAATTGCAATCAAGCGAAAAATACAGTTTTGTTACCGAAATACCGAAGAACTACACTCTGGAGGGTGAGGAATCACCAGTTAACCAATTCTAGAAGAGGATTTATGTCAAATAGAGTTGTTGTCGGTATGCAGTGGGGAGATGAAGGCAAGGGTAAAATAATAGACTTGTTTTCTAAAGATGCCGATTATATAGTTAGATATCAGGGAGGCAATAATGCCGGGCATACTGTTGTAGTCGGGGAGCAGAAATTTATCTTGCATTTAATACCTTCAGGTATTTTGCATAAAAATAAAATTTGCGTTATTGGTAACGGCGTGGTTATTGATCCTAAGGCACTATTAGATGAAATAGGAAATTTAAAAAAACGCGGGATTAAAATCAGTAATAAAAATTTACTAATTAGCGAAAAAGCACATGTTATATTACCCTACCATAAAGTTTTTGATAAATTAAAAGAAGAAAAAAAAGGCCTGAAGAAGATTGGAACTACTGGTAAGGGTATAGGGCCTTGCTATACCGACAAGGTTGCCAGGTGTGGAATAAGAATAGCCGATTTGCTTGATAAGGAAATTTTTAGAAAGAAATTAAAAGAAAACCTGGATGAAAAAAATGAAATTTTTCGCTCTGTTTATAATTTTAAAGGATTTAATTTCCAGCAAATTTATAAAGAATATTATCAGTACGCAAAAAAAATAAAGCCATTCGCCTGCAATTGTTCGCTTCTTTTAAATAAAGCTATTGATAAGAAAAAGAATATTTTATTTGAGGGTGCACAGGGAACGCTCCTTGACGTAGACCACGGCACATATCAGTTTGTTACCTCTTCTAATTCAACAGCAGGCGGCGCAAGCTGTGGAACAGGCGTTGGGCCTACCAAAATAGATGAAGTTATAGGTGTGGTTAAGGCCTATACCACCAGGGTTGGAGAAGGGCCATTTCCAACTGAATTTTCGCCAAAATTGATGAGTGAAATAAGAGAGAAAGGCGAAGAATTCGGAGCTACTACAGGCAGGCCGAGACGTTGCGGTTGGTTTGACGCAGTTTTGGTAAAACATGCAAGTATTGTAAACGGAACTAAATCAATAGTGATTACCAAACTGGATGTTTTAGATAACACAGAAACATTGAAAATCTGTATAGCCTATAAACATAAGAATAAGATTTATAAAAAATTTCCGGCTAACACAAGTTTGCTAAATGTATGTAAACCTGTTTATATAAAATTGCCTGGATGGCTAAAGGATACCGGCAAGGTTTCTCGGTATAAAAACTTACCCTCTAAGGCCAAAGATTATCTAAAGTGCTTATCGAAACTCATAGGAGCAAAAATTTGTTTAGTTTCGGTTGGTTCGCAGCGACAACAGACATTTAAAGCTAGATAAAAGGACAACTTAGTAGGCGTAGTTACTGCCTCTCGGTAAAGAAAAAGAAAGGTTAGTGTGATATGCAATTAGTTATTTATTTGGGTATTCCAGCTGTTGTGTGTGTAGTAGGCCTGCTGATAGCCCGATTTTTTGCTCATGATGTAATGAAGCAAGATGTAGGCACGCAAAGGATGAAAGAAATTTCCGGTTTTATCCGCTCAGGCGCCATGACCTTTATGTTAGAAGAAGCCAGGGCAATAGTGCTGGTTCTTGTTGTAGTGGCGGCCGTTCTTTGGTTATTATGGAGCTGGGAGGTGGCGGCTAGTTTTGTGATTGGTGCTTTTTGTGCGGGGCTGGCTGGTTTTATTGGGATGAATATGGCTACCAATGCCAATGTCAGAACTACGCAGGCAGCTAAAAAAGGATTTTCCCCCGCCTTGCGTGTAGCTTTTTCCGGCGGTGCAGTTATGGGATTGGCTGTGGGGTCATTAGCGCTTTTGGGGCTTTGTGTTGTTATCTGGCTTTTTAAAGATTATTTTCAGCCCGCCAATGTTTGTATAGAAGATGTTGAAGTGCCTTTTGTGAGTTCGTTATTAGGCAGGAATATCAATTTTATTAAAGCTGCTATTATCGTCAGTGCTTATTCTATGGGAGCAAGCTTAGTGGCGCTTTTTGATCGCGTAGGTGGCGGTATTTATACCAAAGCGGCTGATATGGCTGCAGATTTAGTCGGCAAAGTAGAAGTTCATATACCGGAAGACGATCCGCGTAATCCCGCTGTTATCGCAGATAACGTTGGGGATAATGTTGGGGATGTAGGTGGTTTGGGTGCCGATCTCTTAGAGTCATTTGTGGGTGCTATAATTGCCGTAATAGTAATTTTATTATATGCTTTTGTTGGTAGATATAATCCGGATATCCAGGGAAGCTTGCTGATCAAGTTGGGTATAAGCGATTTTAATGTGGCTAATTTTTGGCCCATTATACTGCTTCCTCTGATGATTGTAGCCGGAGGCATTGTTTCTTCTTTAATCGGTATATTATATGTAAGATTATCAAAAAATGAGAATGTACAGCAAATACTTATGAATGGAACAAAGCTGAGCGCTTTATTGACAGGTATTGCCACTTTTTTTATCGTCAGATATGGTTCACCTTTTAATTTAGTTCCTTTCTGGGCTGTTTTGGTAGGGCTTGCGGCCGGTGTTTTGATAGGAATAATCAGCGAATATTTTACTTCCTACAGATTTAAACCGGTGCAGAAATTGGCTGAATCCTGTCAGCAGGGAGCTGGTGTTTCTATTGCGCGTGGTCTGGCCCTTGGAATGGAAAGTTGTTTCTGGCCGGTTATTGTCATTGCCGTAGCTACTATAGTGTCCCATCATTTGGGGGGTCTGGCCGCTGTTACTTATACTGCTTTAGGCATGTTGTCCTTTGTAGTAATGACTGTTTCGGTCGATACTTATGGACCGATTGCCGATAACGCCGGCGGCATCGCACAAATGTCAAAATTGGATAGCTCTATCAGAAAAGTTACCGATAATTTAGATGCCATAGGAAATACCACGGCTGCTATCGGCAAAGGTTTTGCCATTGGTTCTGCGGCCTTTGCAGCCTTGGGCTTAATCGCTGCCTATATCTGGTCTTCTGTCGGAGAAGCAGCACAAGTGAATTTACCTGTTGTGTATTTAATAAGTCCGCAAGTAGGAGCATATGTTATTGCAGGTCTTCTGCTGGGAGCTATGGTTCCATATGTTTTTTCTTCGTTGTTGGTTTCATCGGTAGTTGATACTGCTCACGCTATGATAAATGAAATCAGGAAACAATTCAAAAAAAAGCCCGGCATATTAGAAGGTAAAGAATTGCCGGATTATAACAGATGTATTTCCATTGCTTCGTCTAAAAGTTTAAAAAAGATGGTTATGCCTGCTTTTATAGCTTTATTTTCTCCGTTGATTATTGGTTTTGTGCTCGGGCGTTCGGTTCTGGTCGGTTTTTTAATAGGGGCATTATTGTCGGCTATTCATCTGGCTATCCAATGTGCTAACACCGGAGGCGCGCTTGATAATGCCAAAAAATATATTGAAGAAGGTAACTTTGGTGGTAAAGACTCGCAAGCGCATGCTGCCGGCGTAATTGGGGATACACTTGGCGATCCATTAAAAGATACAGTTGGCCCCTCTTTGGATATTTTAATAAAGCTAATGTCGGTAATATCGTTATTGTTTGCTTCTTTATTTCCGATTTCTCCTATTTTTTTTAAATAACAGATATTATCAATTAATACCTGTAATAATTTAACAATTTTTTCTCTGGGCAAACCCGGTGTTAAAAATTGACATATTAGCCTGATTTTGATAATATAAATAAAGTTATCACTTATGGAACGAAGTGCTCGTAAGTGATAAGCTGAATTTACCCCGCACCTTTTGAGCATTAATTTTAATTAGAAATGTTTATATTTTAGAAAATGAAGGTGTTTTGGGGTTGACATATTGAAGATAGTATGAATAAATAAAAGGTGCGGGGTTTAATTCGACTATACAATTTATGTTCACCAAAATTCCATAAATTGTAGTCTCATAAAAAAAGGAGGTTTCTTATGCGAAAGGTTTTTTATCAGCTGGGGCGAATTTTAATAATGCTTTTGATTATACCTTTTATTTGCGGGTGTGCCGTAAGATTCCAGAAACGTCTTCCTCAAGATGTTAAAACAATTCAGCAATTAAATGAAGAGCTGGAAGAAATGAATCGGACCATGGCTTTGCTTCGGCAGCAATTGAGAAAGGAGATTGCAAGGGGAGATGTTACTGTTAAAGAGCAAGATAGAGGCATTGTGGTTACTTTTGTAGCCGAGGTACTTTTTAATTCCGGGAAGGCAAAAATTAAAGATGAAGGTTTACAGTCCTTAAATAAAGTCGCTTCTGTTTTGAAGAATGTAGATAATGATATTTCAATTGAGGGCCACACTGATAATGTTCCCATAAAATATTCTGGCTGGAAATCGAATTGGGAACTTTCTAGCGCACGTGCTCTAAGCGTGTTGCATTATTTAGTTAACAAAAAAGGATTAAGTCCCCAGAGGGTTTCAGCTACAGGTTGTGGTGAGTATCGGCCCATTGCCAGCAATGAGACTGCCAAAGGAAGGCAGCAAAACAGGCGTGTAGAAATTATTGTAAAACCTCATTTGGTTAAAAGCGGTGGGGGATCGGCTCAACAGAAAGTTAAGTAATTTTTAAATGGGAAAAAATGGTTGATTCAAGGGGGATATTTCTATATCCCCTTTGTTTTAGTTAAAAGATATGGCAGAAATGGAAGGAAAAAATATTCCGACGCATGTGGCTATTATTATGGATGGCAATGGACGC